>NZ_JBHIPW010000030.1:0-1086 GCF_042196265.1 Bartonella sp. AP1QHHD | reverse complement strand
ATTTTTTGTCATTATTATAATTTTGACACTAAAGTAAAGTGTATAGTTTACGATAATTTATCTTTTCTTAATTTCATTTTTTAATTTATGAAAATAGCTCAATTTCAGTGCGAATATTTTTTACTTTAGGATTGGATATTCTTGTTATTTTATCGTGTGCATTTAAAGTTTCTGTTACGAGAATCATTTCTTTCTAGCTACATCCTCTAGTTTCTATGTTTCCATAGATGTCCAAATGTAATGCCTTTTGCGAGAGAATTGGCCATGCTTGATAGTTTGAGTAACAGCATGATGGATATAATGGACAAGATGAGAGCTCCCCCAAACATGGCTGCTACATTCTGGTTATAATCGAGTTTCATATCACTCAAGTAGTTTGCAAAGATATTCATCATCAGATTAAATACAGTCGCTAAGAGTAGAAAGAGGATTATATAATTTACGACTTGGATTAACCATTGCTGAAAAAAGCGATAGGTTGGTTGCCACAGTAAGGCAATGATGAAGATAGGGCCCAATCCTACGAGAAGTGTAATAGCGATTTTTGTCAGTATGACGAGACCACCGCCGATTGCCACGACGGAACTTGTTGCCAGCAAGATGAGGATACCTAAGAGGCTGTAAAGCAATCCATTGGCCTCGAAGAAGATGGTTTCCTGGAAAAGACGACCTGCATATTGGAATCCTTTGGTTGCTGCTTTGTCCAATAAATTCATTAACTGTGTATCATTGAGTGGATTTGTCATGAGCGCTTTTGATAACTCATAGGGCATTTGTGTTATTAAATTGGCAATTTCACTTTGATAAAGTCCTGTGGTAAGGGCTATTGAAGTAATAATACTTATTCGCAGGAAACGATTTACAAATCCGGAGAGTGGCATATCGATAGCGCCCCGAATGATAAGCCATCCGTAGATGATGAAAGCGATCGTGATTCCAATTGAAACGAAAGGTGTAATTGTAGCAATTGCTTTTGAGGAAATACCCGTGACATATGTTTGTGTTACCTGGTTAATTTTATCGAAAAGTTGCGTGAACATAGTGAAGTTCATGGCATTCCTCTTTAACGAATTTTCAACTTTTTAT
>NZ_JBHIPW010000029.1:0-1414 GCF_042196265.1 Bartonella sp. AP1QHHD | reverse complement strand
GGATGCTGTTAATGGATCCCAGCTCCATTCTACGAACAGTTCCCTTGCGGAATATTTCGGTGGCGGAACTAAGTATGAGGAAGGCAAATGGACGAAACCTGATTTCAAAGTTGCACAATTTGATGCTGATGGCACAGAAAATGACGAGAAGACTTATCACAATGTTGCTGCTGCTTTTGAAGGTGTTAACAGTACTTTCACTACTCTGAATGAAGAGATTGGGGATGTAAGAGACAGTATCCTTGTTAAGCAAGAAGAAGAGGTGACGTCAAGTCGTAGTCTTCGTGCAGGGGGATCGGGTGTTATCACTATAGGTAAGGCAGCAGGCGGTACTGAAATCAGTGTTTTAAACAAAGACGGTAAGGAACGGACAATCACCGGAGTGAGTGCTGGAACACTCTCAGAAAGCTCAACGGATGCGGTGAATGGCTCGCAGCTTTTTACAACCAATAAAAATGTTACTAAGGTTGCTGAGCATACAGCAAAATATTTTGGCGGAGGCGCCAAGTATGAGAATGGTGAATGGACCGCTCCCACTTTCAAGGTTAAGACCGTTAAGGAAGATGGTAGTGATGTTGAAGAGCAGAGCTATGCAAGTGTTGCGGAAGCCTTTGAGGGTGTAGGTAATTCTTTCCAGAACATTCATAAAGAGATTACACAAAGCAATACGGCGGTTACTGAAAACATTAAGCAGAATGCGTTGATGTGGGGTGAGAAAGAGGGAGCTTTTGTAGCCTTGCATGGAGAAGAAAATAGCAAAAGCAACAGCAAGATTAAGTATCTTGCGAATGGAGATATTTCTAAAGACTCAAATGATGCGGTGAATGGCTCACAACTCTATTCTATGAATAAAACGGTTGCGACCTATTTCGGTGGAGGAGCTGGATATAATGAGAATGGTGAATGGACCGCTCCCACTTTCAAGGTTAAGACTGTTAAGGAAGATGGCAAGGATGAAGAGAAGAGCTATGATAATGTTGCGGATGCGTTAGCAGGAGTAGGGACGTCTTTCACGAATATTCACAAAGAAATTAACAAGGAGATTAACAAAGTCGTAGGCGATAGCTTAGTTAAACAAGATGAAAAGACGCATGTTATTAGCATTGGAGGTGAAAAAGGCGGTACAAGCATCAATATTGCAAACACTGATGGTACGAAACGTACTCTTTCCGGAGTGCATGATGGAACGGTTTCGGAAACCTCAAGTGATGCGGTGAATGGTTCACAGCTTTATTCCATGAATAAAACGGTTGCGACCTATTTCGGTGGAGGAGCCGGCTATAATGATAAGGGAGAGTGGAGTGCCCCAAGTTTCAAGGTTACCGCAATCAAAGAAGATGGCAAGGATGAAGAGAAGAGCTATGATAATGTTGCGGATGCGTTAGCAGGAGTAGGGACGTCTTTCACGAATATT
>NZ_JBHIPW010000028.1:0-5708 GCF_042196265.1 Bartonella sp. AP1QHHD | reverse complement strand
GGGGGTATATTTTTGTGATGCTGTAATTTTCCCCATGACAGTTCCAGCTTCAATGAATGCTCCTGATGCAAACAGCACTTCTTCATTTGACATATCGGGGTCGTAGGGTCCAAGATAAGCGCCATTGCGTACGTCGTCATAAATAATATTCGTCATTTCACTGCCCTCCAAGCTGCTTCCCATTTTGCATAAATCTTTGCCTTGCTCGTCCCATCACTATGAGGGGTATAAGGCGAGACTTTTAAAGACGCGCTTTGAGAGCTAGCAGCCGTCAACACACACTGGCGTGCTTTCTCGACACTCATACCGTTTTGAATAGCTTTTGCTGCGTCAAAAGAAACGCCTAAGTGCTTTGCTTGCCTTTCAAGGGTTGTTAGTGCTTTTGCGCGCTTTCTTTCTTTTTCAAGAGCAGCTTTTATGTTTTCCTGCTTGTCCTCATTGTCTTCATCTTCATCTTCGTTTTCTTCTTCATCGTCGAAGTCTTCGGCGTTTTTGTCGATGTCACTATCGTCTTCGTCCTCTTCCTCGTCATTGATGATGTCGACGATCTTTTCGTCATCATCTTCTTCAGCGCGGTATTGTGTGCGTGCCATGTGTTTTGTCCTTCTTTTTCTGTTGATGTTGGGTTTTGTGATATGGAATCCGTTAAGGCTTCCAAAGCTTGCGCAAGGGTGCCCTGCGCATCTGCTAATCCAAGCGTGATCGCTTGGGTGCCTATAAAAGTTTCTGCTTTTGTGTCACGAATTGCAGCAGCATTTAAGCGTCTGTTTTGCGCCACCAAATCGACAAACATCTCGTAGAGCAGGGCGCAATCGGCTTGCATTTTTATCTGTGCTGTATCGCTCAAGGGTTCATGAGGGTTGCCATGGGTTTTGTGATCACCTTCAAAGACAAAGGTCCATTTATGCCCGTGTTTTTCATCCGCACGAGATTGGTCAAGATGGGCACAAACAACCCCAATCGAGCCCACAACCCCTGTGCGAGCTACCCATATTTGAGAAGCCGCACAAGCAATGGCATAAGCTGCAGAACAAGCAAACTCATTGGCATGTGCCCAAATGGGCTTGTCGTATTGTTTTGAGAGTGTTTGAAACTCTTCAACCAAATCAAACACACCACCGGCTTCTCCACCGCCGCTATCAATATCAAATAAAACAGCGCGAACATCATGTTGTGCAATGGCTTCACGAAAAGAAGCCCTTAAACCTTCATAAGAGGTTAGCCCCGATAAAGCCCCAAGCCATGCACCACGGCGCACAAGCGTGCCATGAACCGGTATTATGGCAACATTGTTTTGTACTACATAAGTTTCAGGGGGTCTTAAAGCTTCTGTATTCTCTTGCGAATAAGCTTCAATGGGAAACTTTTCTCCCTCAAAAAGACGCGGTGCAAGAGCATTCAAAATGACATCAAGTTTTGTCGATGCAAGCATATGAGGAACCCCAAAAAGCCGTGATGCCAAAAACGGCATATCAAGATTATTCACCATTTTTATGTGCCTCACTGCCTTGGTTACTTTCATAAGTTTCAGAAGGTTCTGAATCTGCGGTATCAATTACTTGATTGCTATCAGAGGTCGCTGCCATATCCGTGTCAAAAGATAAGCCGCGCGCACGAGCGTCTGTGTGCTCTTCTTGCAGTTCGGCATGAATGCTGTCGATATCAAAGCCACGCTCGGCAAGTGCCATGCGTCGTGTTTTCAAGCCTGCACGAATTTCTTCTTTTTCCGCTGAGATATCCTTGTTTGGATCAATCATTTCAAGCGGGGGTGCAAAGCTTTCACATTGAAGCCATGGCAAGGAATTTTCTTCCCACCCTGGCAAATTGACGCATCCAGCAAGCACTGCCATTTCAACAAAACGCTCCCAAACAATGCGGTTAAACTGAAAGGCAATAATATGTTCACGCCATTGTTTGACGTGCCGTCTAAACTGAATGATGGAGGTGCGTACATTTGAAAAATTCCCCCGCGTAACGTCTCCAGTCACAACGGCATAAGGCATATTAAGTGCTGCACAAATTTTCAAGATATTGCGAAATTGAAAAGCCTCATAAGAGCCACCAACCTCAACAGGATTTGAGAATGTAACTTCTTTATTCTCTCCTAAATAAAGAGATGCACCGGGCGCAATGACAGGTGCTTTGTATTCTTCTTCAACGTTGTTTTTATCACGATTATCGGATAATTTTTCGACGTTTGGTGAATTGTCCTTGACAAACGCCGCGAAAAGAGCCGCCGTCCTTTTTCTATCGAGTTCTGCGTCGTCATAGGATTCGAGTTGAAAGATCTTTGTCATAGCGCGCGTTATTTTTGGAGAACCGCGCAATTGTCCGGCAATACGGCGCTCTTTGATATGAATGACCATTTCAGCAGGGACACGCACGCGCTCTTGGCTCTCAAATGCCATATTTGCAGGGACATCATCATAGGGGTGATGTTCCCAGAAATGATAAGCAACGCGCTTGCCACTGGCATTAAATTCAATCCCCATACGAATGTAATTGCCTTCAATATCAGCCGGTCCATTGTAAGTAAGGTCTAACATTTCGGTGGGATAAACTTGTAATTGAAGCGGCACACCAGAGCGCCCGTAGAGGTCAACATAATGTAGTCTTACAAAACATTCACCAGTTAGAAAGACTTCTCGTGCAATGGTTGCTTGAAGTCCATAAAAATTGGCATCTTCATCATAGTCCGCCTCATCAACCCATTGCCACCATAAGTCTAAAAGCTTTTTCTTTTCTTCTTGAAAACCTTCAATACGAGGATAAGGTTTAATCCCATCACTAACAGCCGCAGAGACCCATTCTTCCGTTGCAGACCCATAAAGAGATTCATTATCATAAAGCCATCTTGAACGAGCAACAATGGTATCACCACATTCTTCAATCGCTTTATTGATATGTTTTTTTGCGGGGTCAAAACCACCCATACGGCGGCTTTTACTTGCAGCTTCAAAAGGCGGATTGTGTTGACGAGAAATTGTAAAAAAGCCTGTGAGTTTATTGAAAAAACCAGCCATTAATAGCCTCGTGATATATTAAAATAGAAAACGCGTGAACGCTTGCGCCCTTCAAGGTTGGCTATTTGTATGTTCAGCATCTCAAGCGCTCTGCGAAGTTCCTCAACAGAACGATTGCTGACTTGCTTATCGCCGTGACGCACTGATTGCGCACCCGAATAAAGAGCCTCTTCAATTTGTTCACGCCGCCTTTTTAAACTTTCCAGTCTGTCAATTTTGCTGTTAATTGGTTCTAAAGTTTCACCCACAAATTACCTCCAATCCCCTCGCATATAAGGATTCATCACTGTTCTGGATTGTTTCCTTTGAGGTTTTGCTATCTGAGATCTTCTTGGAGAAGTGAATGAAGAAATCCCAGATGTTGGTTGCTCTACAGAACCTTCAATTTTAAGTTTTTCCAAACGCTCTTCTAAGATATCAACTTCTCGATTAAGGTTTATTCCCGCCGAAATCAGACCTTGTAAAGCCGCATAAGCATAGACCCTACAATCCAAGGCTTCGTTTCTTGCCTTTTCACTTTTTTGCCATTCAATACGCTTGAAGCCTTTGAAATATTTGATGACTTTTCTTTCAGCGGTTAGCTGGTCAAAATATTCCTGGTCAAGGCTTTTGTGAAAGTGTGTTGCACCAGCCCCTGATGCTTCAGGTCCCGATTTTTTAAACCGTGCCGTGATAATATCTTTTGCCGCGTCAACACCAACAATATAGAGATTAATCTGTCCTTTATTGTTTTTGCTTGGTCGGCGTGGCCATACCGCACGCCATCCCGCTTGCCCCTTAATGCCCCAGATACGCCGCCCTTCACGCGGGCGTACATAATTATAAACTGCCTGTGTGTGTCCACCACCGGTATCAATGCAAGCCGCTGTTATCCTAATCCCCTCTTTATAGCCTGGATGCGGCCAACGTTTTGCAAGATATTCATCCAATTGGTCCCACACTTCAAAAGAAGAGGGATCACCAAGGATCACTTGATAATCAATATGCCAACTTTCTTCACTACGCCCCCATCCCACCACTTCAAGTTCCAAGCGGTCATTTTGCACATCAATACCAGCTGTCAACACGACGGATTGTTCTGGTGCAAGGGGATAATCTTCGCGTTTTGCATAGAGGCTATCAGGATCAACAACTTCGCCTGTTCTGTCCTCCCATGGCTCTCCAAGCACTGTATTAATAAAAACTTGCAAAAGAGCAGGGTCTTCTTTGGCTCTTAAAAATTCGCGCGCACAATCGCCCCAAGTCAGCCATGGCGAATAAAGCGCTGAAATATGGTAAGAACGCAGACGAGGCTTACTTGACTCCTGTGTTGCGATCCAACAAGCACCGTTTTCTTCTGCCATTAAGGTGGACTTACGATGTTCGGCATGTTCATGACCACAATGCGCACAAACAAAAACAGCTTTTTCGGGGGCGCCTTTTGGCCACTTAATTTGTGACCAAACAATGGGTTGTAGAACACCACATGCATCACAAGGGACATTGTAATATCTCTGATCACCTAGCACAAAATCCTTGGCGATACGGCTTGTGTCACGGTGTGTCGGCGTGGACAATTTAAAAATTTTACGTTGAATAAAAGCAGAGGTTCGTTTTTCCGCAATTGTTACAGGATCGCCTTCATTATCGACATTCAATGGGTAAGCATCGACTTCATCCAAAACCAAATAGCGAATAGGAGAAGAACGCAATCCAGCAGCACTATTTGCTCCTGTAATCATCAATGTCCCCCCATAAAATTCCTTTGAAAACATTGTATTTCCACTGTCTCTTGCACGAGCAGGAGCAATGCGTTCACTTAAAGCAGGGCTAGCTGAAATCATCGGATCAAGACGAGACTTTGACAGTTTCTTAGCGGTCTCAACTGTCGGCATTACATAAAGGGCAGGTCCTGGACTATGATGAATGGCATAACCACAAAAGTTCAACGCTGCTTCCGACATTCCAATCTGAGCCCCCTTCATCACAACCGTTGTTTCAGTCGGATCATAAACAGAAAGATTATCCATGATCTCTCGTAAATAGGGGGTACGTATAGTCCTCCATAATCCAGGCTCAGCACTCGTAACTGTGCTCAAATAACGATTTTTATCAGCCCACTGGGAAACAGTATAAGGCGGGTCAGGACGGCGTCCTTCATTCGCATAGCAAAAAAAGAGCCCAGCACCAGAGGACGAGGGCGAAGCATCACTTATCATGTTCTGGATTCTCTTCTAAAGTGTTGGGATCGTGAAAAGAAACAGGGACGACATTTTCCACTAAAGCTTTGCGCATATGATGATCGATAGCTCCAATAAGGCTCGCAGCATCACATCCCACTTGCGCCGCAATTTCAGTACCAAAGCGATAGGCAAAATTGAGCATTGTATCTCGATGCGCTCTTCCAAAGTTCCATGCTTCTTTTCTCACTTCTTCACGATCAACAGTGGTTTCGCGTAACTTTTCCAGAGCAATCTTTTCTTTTGCTAGCGCAACTTGCATCCGCTCTAGTTTTATCTTGTATTCATTGGCTCCATCTGTGGAGGCTTGTTTGATCTTTGTCTGCGGTTGACCATCCGGTGCTAAAAATGGAGCAGGGCGCTTTGTTGGATTCTCATTCCAGATAGCTGTTGCAAGCGCTTCATTGACAGAACCATCTTCAAAAAGAGCCGCATCAAATTTACCTGTCTTTATCCGAGAAACCAC
>NZ_JBHIPW010000027.1:0-2760 GCF_042196265.1 Bartonella sp. AP1QHHD | reverse complement strand
GGACGCACAATCATTTGATCGGCTAAAGAGTGAGAAGAGGTTGAAACAGCAGTTTGTTGTTTTTCATCAGAAAGAGGATGAGAACTTCCTGAACCTAAGACTTCAGTAACGTGACTTCCAAGAGAGGAAATAGTTGGAGATACAGAAGCCTGAGATTTTTGCCTTAAGTTTTGGCGGTTTTTTCTTCGACGTGGCAATTTAATAGCATGCTCTTGTGGTGCTGTAATCGTTGAAAGAGAAGAAACTGATTGATTTTGATTTAAATGCCGCATAGATCTGCTTCTGCGTGGCGCACTATCCATGTAAACTGCAGTCAAATACCAAATTTTTCCCTCTTCATTCTCAATATTTTTGTGTTTTAAGCCATAAGTATAAGTTCCTCCATCAACCATTACAGTTTTTGCGCCAGAAAAACTTTGTAGAGTAAAAGATGCGCTACCACTTTGATCAAAAATTAAATCAAGTCCTGCTGAAGAAGGATCAACAACTTCAATACCAGAATCTACGGCACTTATTGTGTGAAAACCACTCCCATTCTCAATAAAGAGGTAATCACCTTTTCCTTCTGCAAGGCTGACATTAAAATCGAAATGTAGACTCCTTGCTAGATTATTAATATAAAGCTGAGAGTAATATAAATCATCTTCAGAAGAGGTGAAAATGACTTTTCCTACACCGCTTAACTGCTGAATGCGTGTACTTTTGTCGTCAAACCCACGAGCAACGGAGTATAATTGAGCGTCTTCTCCATTTAATTCAATGTTTTCTACTATAGTTTGTTGACCATCACCTCCAGCATCAAGATAGATCCCACCAAAATCTTGAACTTTTATTTCTCCTCCTAATATTGCACTAGGAGAAATCCATGAATTGGCATTACCTTCAATCGTTAGATTCTTCACAATTCCACCCGCATAGACTTCTTGAACACCACCAGTGCGTAAAATTACTCTATTCGCTTCACCCCCTGCTAAAACACGCTGCATACCCTCTGAAAAAACTTCAGTATTTACGGCTAAACCACCACTCTTTTGTATAAAATCATCATCATCTGCGAACCATTTAGCAAGAGTTTGTATTCCTCCACTCATCACTTTTGTTCCCACAGCCATCCCATCATCATATACATTCTGCTGTCCCGGCGTATCACCTTGACCATAAAGTGTCGTGTTATAAGCGCTGCTCCCCACAATTCCACCATTTACATAACCATCTCCGGAAACAAGCTGCTCCCCACCATAAATTTCAGCTCTCAATGCGGTTCCTCCTCCCTCCACTCTTTGTTTTCCACCCTCGTAAATAATCGTAAATTCTAAAATCCCTTGCTCCCCTACAATCTCAACACCACCATTTTCAATTGTCGTATTCTTACTGAAACCACCAGCTTCAACATAAAGTCTTCCTGATCCCTGAATTGTATTGTTAATGGACTTCTTAAGAACACCTCGCTCTCCATCATCAGAGATATAAACTACGTTATCATCACCGAGCAAAGAGCTTTGTAGAATTCCTCCTCCTTCGCCAATACTATAATCAATTACATCAGAGATACTAAAATCTTTTGACGATGTCATATTTTCTTCTTTTTCAGGAAGCTTATCTATAGGTGACTCCGCATAAGGTGAAGAGATTACAGGAGCAAAAGTTATTTGTGACGTAGCCAAATACCAAGTCTTTGCCCCATTATCATCTTTTGTCTTTAAGCCATACATGTAGACTCCATTATCAATCGTACTCGTCTCTTCTCCAGAAAAATCTGTCAGAGTAAAATGCGCATTTCCGCTTTGATCATGAATTAAATCAAGCTCCAAAACTAAATTCTGATCTTGTAGAGGAGAATTGGTAATTTCAACACCAGAATCGATAACGCTTATGGTGTGATAACCTGCTCCTTTTTTTATCAAAAGATAATCACCGCGCTGTTCTGCAAAATTAGTATGCAACCTAAAATGTAAACTCCCTGAAAGATCATTGATCTCAAGTGTAGAGTAATATGGATTAAACACGGTAGAAGTAAAAATAACACGACCATTCCCACTCAGGTTCTCAATCAAAGAACTTTCGCCATCTATATTAGAAGCAATCGCGTACAATTTTGTATCTCTGCCATTTAACACAATTTTTTCTACTTCAGTACGAGATCGCTCAGTACCAGCATAAAGATAAATCCGTCCAGAATCATGAATCATAGTGCTTCCTTCTAATGTTGCACCAAAATTTAACCACGATTGTACTTGATCCCTAATTATTAAATCTTTTACATAGCCTCCTAAATCTATTGCTTGGAAAGCATTCCCTTGTAAAAGAACGCCAATCGCGATTCCCCCCGCTAAAATGTGTTGCTCTCCACCAGAAAAGACCTTCGTATCAAATGCAAAACTGCTATAGTCGTTTAGATCCTCTTCTACATAAAGATTTTGTATCCCTCCTTCCATGATCTTTGTGTTAAAAACCTCTCCATCATCGTACAAGACATTGATTTATAATGATAATTCACTGTTTTGTATGTTGAGTGAGAGTCCCGAATAACGTAAGATTCTCTCATTTCAAATCTGTTTATCTTGAATCAATCAAAACCACTTGCTTGCACGTCACAAGCGGGGTTGATGTGTGGGTAAAAACTATAGCAGAAAGGAGTAAAAATGGTTCTTATGAATCGTCTTAATGCAAGGGCTGTCTCAACATTGGGAGCTGGCAAATATAATGATGGTGCCGGCTTGTTACTTCATAAGCGTAAAGATGGAGGTGCTCAATGGATTT
>NZ_JBHIPW010000026.1:0-1253 GCF_042196265.1 Bartonella sp. AP1QHHD | reverse complement strand
CAGATTCTGGTACTTCTTCGTCGAATTGGTCAAAATACCCAACTTACCTTCTAGAGCATACTGATACCCTGCAATGAACAACTCTACCAAGCGCGAATCGCTATGAGGGAACATCAGAAAATAGTGCGGATCATTCTTGTTATCAGCCAACTGAACCGCATTATGGGCTGCATCATCTGGTGTTGTAAAAATACCATTGAGAAAAACATGAACCTTGCCATCAGAACCTTTTTGTAAATTCTGTTGTTCTTCAGGCGTTAAATAATGATATTGCGGCTGCGGGTTTCCATGGCTATCTTCTATAGGTTCCCCATTTTCATCGGTTGCATAGATCACATTGCCATTTTCATCGTGATCCACGGTAGCCAGATAATGCTCTTTGATAAACATGTTTACAAAGCCCTGTTCAAAGATATTAAATCCTTCATCCGATAAATCATTGATCATATCTACGCGATTATGTACTACCCCCCTCAAGCGATGCGACATCTAGCTGTTCTACAGCCTGGTGGGCTGTAGCGGTGTTGCGGTTGAGTGCATCAATGATTTGTCCAGCATCTTGCCTCATCGCCCTCTGTCCAGTTGTATCAGTAAGGATGATAGTCCCATCGCTGATAGCAGATTTGGTTTCTCCTTCTGCTCCATCCTTGGCTTTGCCGTGATTTAAAACATTCTTGGCAATGTTCTTTATCGTATCATTCCCAGAAAGGCTAAACCCATGGCTGCTGGCTTTAGCATGCGCACCGTTGCTGATATCACTGGTGCTAATGCTTCCTGTGGTCAGGCTGTTTTTTTCTGCCGGCGCGGTGCTGGCAATGATGCCTCCGGTCAGCGTTGTTTTGTCTTTAACAATGATATTAAAGCCGCCATCACCCGCTTTGATGCCTGATTGCTCCACAACACTATGATAATCACTAGAGGATTTATCCTTGTTCAATGAAATATTGGTTGTGGCTGTACCATCCTTTTCTCGGCTATTATAACCAATGGAAACAGAGTTTTGCTTGCTGGAACTTTGTCCCGTATCACTGCGGCTGGTAATGGCAAAATCACCACCAACCTCTATTTCTACATGCTCTCCAGAAACCACGGCGCCTGCCAGTGTGGTGTTTGCCCCACTCGTGGTATGAACAGTGCCGCTACCTATAATATGGCTGTTTTTATGTTGAACTTCCTCACTGGAACCTTCCCCTTGACTAAAAGAAGCACTACCCGTTGCCCCTGCGCCACCCGTGCCATAACCGGTGCCAACA
>NZ_JBHIPW010000025.1:0-1424 GCF_042196265.1 Bartonella sp. AP1QHHD | reverse complement strand
GTAAATCGCTGTAATTTGAAACGATTGCTGATTGTCTTTTCGCGTGTAGATGATGGGCTGCCCAAAAGTGTTGCGTACATCTTTAACCATTTGATTTAGCAGCCCGTGCCATCGCATGTTATTTCGCTCCTATAACTGCTTTGAACAGCATTTCAGGGCGTGTGCAAATGTAAAGCGGATAGCTATAGACCTCCGGTTTTACCCATGCATTACGGTCGTGGTCGACGATAAGCATGGTGTAGAGCGGTTTTCCAACCGTGTTGGCAAAATCCAAACTTTCTCCCGGTGCAAAGGTTTTTTGAAACACTCCCGGTGCATTGGCAGGCAAGAATTGACATTCATCAGGTTTAATGCCTATGGCGCGCTTTGTTCCAGCCTTCGCACTCACATTATAGTTGTGAATACTCCGGTAATTAATGAAAGTCACACCCGCAAAGTCAAAACTACCAAAGCTCCCAGAGCCAATCGAACTTGCTGTTGCAACACCTCCAGCACTATTTAAAGTTTGTGCAAGAGCTGTGTTGAGATAGGTTTCACGAATTGTTTTATGGTTTTTCAACTTGGAAAAGAATTCATTTCCACAAAGCCCAATAATGCGTGAACGATCAGAAAAAGCTCCTTTTGAAGCTTCAATCATTTTCATAATGACTTGATCAACATGGTCCGCAACATTGGTTGTCTCATTATTTAATTTAAAGTCAATCGGCTTTGGTGGTGCGATTTCCCATTCCTTGTACCAATCGACAATAACAGAGCCATCGGCATCAAGAACCACCCCTTGAACAGCGCCAAGTTGCATGTTTTCCCATGTCAATTCGATTTCAGAAATCAGTTTCTTTTGTTTTCTGGCAATATATTTCATTGCTGTCTCGAGTTGATCTTCTGTCCCAAATTCACGCCGGTTTTGGATTTCCTCTGATTTCACCGTGTCACTTTTGGCAATGCGTGTTGTTTTGAAAAACCGAAGATTACGTCCATCTCTATCCCCTTCTGCCAAGGGGGCGCCACGTTCACTGGTTTGAATCAAGGACAATGTATTGTCACGTCTTTCAATACCAACCACTGTGGTGCTTGTTTCCACTTCCTCAAAAAGATCAAGAGAACTAATAAGTCCCGGTTGAAACTCATAGTTTTCAATCGCTTTCATCATGGTGGTGGCTGAGAAAGCGTCGTGTTTAAAAAAATTCATATCCATGTGCGCATTCTCCTATCGCAATAAAATATTGTTATGGTCTTCGAGAGACTGAATGGCAGCACTTTTTTGTTCATCTGTAATGGCATCTGGCCATAGTAGTTCAGAAGCTTTTACAGTGCATAAGCGTGCTGTAATCACGGCACGTTGATCTGCTTCTGTTGCGTCAATAGTGGCAAAAGAAATCCCCGCAGGGATTTGACTGCCATCTGCTGCTGCTGGATTAAGGGGG
>NZ_JBHIPW010000024.1:0-25179 GCF_042196265.1 Bartonella sp. AP1QHHD | reverse complement strand
GTACGCAAACTCCTGTAGATCAAGCACCTGGTTCAGAAATGCCCATGGAGCAAGATCCAAATACGCAGTTTCCTGTGGAGTAGTTGTTAGAAATATCTACGGAGCTCTGATGCGGCATGTATCAGCTTCGTAGAAGAAATTCGTAAGATATAAAGCAGGAGATAAGTACAAGATATCAGTGGAATGAGTATCATTATTTTGAATATACTTTTAATTTAAAAGAGAAAGTCCGTGGGGTATTTAGTCAATCTTTAATTTTTGAGACAAATAGCTATTTGTAGAATATACAAAAAGTGATGTTTGTAAAATTTACTACAAAGAAAGAGAATGTGTGAAACAAGTTTTTATATTGTGTGAGATAAAAAAGCTACGAAGCAGTAATATTTTTAGATTTAAAGAATTTATATTAAAGATAGCATTAAAATTATTTGTAATAATAATATGTAATTGAAATCAAAAATTTAGAGAATAATCAGAAAATTTAATGAAAACCGTTGCAATGACAGTTATAGGTGCTGGTTCTTTTGGTACTGCATTAGCGATAGCTCTTGCCCGTAATGGTCATAATGTTTTACTTTGGGGATATAGTCCTCAACATATCAAAGAATTACAGGAACAACGTTGTAATCAAGTATATTTACCCGATATTCGATTTCCTGACAATTTATTACTTGAAGCTTCGCTTGAAACTGCTATAACAGCAAGTCACAATATATTAATCGCTGTTCCAAGCCATGTATTTCATCAAGTTTTGTATAATATTCAGCCTTATTTAGATCAGCATTCACGCGTTATTTGGGCGACAAAAGGTTTAGAACATGGTACCGGACGTTTCTTACAAGAGGTTGCTCGTGAGATTTTAGGTGAAAAAATTCCTTTAGCTGTTTTTTCTGGACCAACTTTTGCTCAAGAACTAGCTATTGGTTGGCCTACTGCAATGACGATAGCAGCTTCTGATGTTGAGTTTGGTAAAGAATTGCAGCAACTTTTTCATTGTGACAAAAGTTTTAGAGTTTATAAAAGTTCAGATATGATTGGTGTTCAATTAGGGGGAGCAGTCAAAAATGTTATTGCTATTGGTGCAGGAATATCAGATGGTATAGGTTTTGGGGCAAATGCACGAATAGCTCTTATCACACGAGGACTAGCTGAAATCAGTCGTTTAGGGGGGGCTATGGGTGCTGAGCTTTCCACATTTATGGGAATGACAGGCTTAGGTGATCTGGTTTTGACATGTACTGATAATCAGTCACGTAATCGTCGTTTTGGAATACTTCTTGGTAAAGGAATAGATATAAAAGAAGCGGAAAAACAAATTGGTCAGGTTGTGGAAGGATACTTGAATACCAAGGAAGTACATACGTTGGCGCAGCGTATTGGGGTAGAAATGCCCATTGTAGAACAAATTTATCAAATTCTCTATTGTGGTAAAAACATAACTGAAGCGGCAAACACATTATTAAGCCGCGCCCTCAAGGACGAAATACAATAATATCCTGTTTTTTAATAATTCAAATCATAAAAAATAGAAACATGCTATGATAGACATATAAAATAGATTGTATTGATGGTTGTATAAGGTAGTCATATTCCAGCAAATTATAGATTCATATCATTCGATTCTTTATGAAACATGGCTGAAATATAAAAGTTTTTGCTTTTGTCTAAGAGCTATCTCTTTGAAGATAAATTATCCGTTTCCACTTACACATGTTTGTGTAATGTAATGAACAAGATATTTTTATTGTCTCTTAAATTCATCTCACAATGATATTTGCAAACAGAATAATACAAGACTCATTAGGTAGAAGCATCTTATTTATATAACGTATAAGCTAAGAATATCGGGGCAGGGATATTGTGTATCTCTGTTTTTGTAATTCTTTAAAACAAGAAGACAATCTGTTTTGGGAAGAAGATGAAATTTTAAAGATGAAAACTAGTTCCCATTTCTACAATCATTTTTAAATTCAGTTTTACGCTATCTAAAGCAATATCTTTTAAATAATGGAGATTATCTCACACCTTTATTTTTCTCATTTTCTAATGAAAAGCATTTCCCTGATGTGTCAGGTAAAATAGAACGCCCAAAAAAACACGATTGCTGTTATATATTCACACGCTTGTTTTAAGAGATCTCTCTTAAAACTCCCAAGTCTAATTCGCGACGGTGACCGTGAATAGTGTAACGATAAAGCCATTGTGCACATCCCCATTTTTACGTTTATGAAGGAGGAAGCCGATCATCATTACACCCCCCAATGTTGAGACAGCTCTAGGTACTTGAAGCTGTTCAGTAGAGATATTTAAGCCTTTTATTTTCTCACATATCAATTCTGTTTTTTATATGCAAGAAATGATTTTTGGAATTATAACTTTGAAAGTCTAAGATTGAAAAAAATGTTATTGTACTTGTTTGTGGCTGTCATTTAAACTGAAAGAATAATCTGATTATAAAGATAATAAATTGGTTTATATGAATAATTTATTTTTGTATTGAATTAATTAAAAATATGCGTTTACTTGTCACAAGTAGATTAATATGTGGATAAAAATTATTAAAGATACTTCTAATGAATCATCTCAAGTGTCAAGGGTTGTTTCAATATGAGAACATGGCAAGTAAAATGACGGTGTCGGTTTGTCATCTGTATAAACATTAAAATGGTGGTGAAAAAAGGATTTTATGTACTTCACAGGGATTTTTATACGTTTTACAGGTACCATTGTGAAATGGAATGGCGTGCATTGAGAGATATCTTTAAAAAAATGCATGAAAGAGCAACAGCTATAGTATTTTTGGGCGTTCTATTTTACCTGATACATTAGAGAAATGCTTTCATTAAAGAATAATAGTAAGATTAATGATTGATTTCTTTACGCCTTCATATTCATCCTAAATTAGATTGTATTTGCGTTTCAAGAATAAATCAAACGGTAGGAATATTTTTTTCAATTTTCTACACAAAAGCTGAAACTAAGGATTTTAATAATTCTCTAATCTCTTTTTCAAAATACGGTGGCATGAGGGCTGAGGATTGATTTATAAGCAACGACAAAAGCGTATGCTTTAGTAAGGTAAATAACGTCATAAAATACAAAATTTATCAACCATGGATTGAAGAAATATTCCGGATTTTTATAAAATATTTTGCGAAACAGGGCATCGTACATCTGGTTTTGTATTGACTTATTCTTACAAATATTTGCACATATTCCTTACGTCATATTATTATAAGTCAATACACTATTATATAGCTGAGAAAGTACTCAATACCCGATTAAAGCACTATGCACATGATTGATTTTATTTTTTAGTGCAATGAAATAAAATTTATCCTTCTTGGGAATCGTCACTTTTTTTCAGTTCTTCAAGTATTGGCATAGACATGATGTTATATCCTGAATCAACATAATGAATTTCACCTGTAACACCTGATGATAAGTCAGAGAGTAGATAAAGAGCAGATTTTCCAATTTCATGAATATTTACGGTACGCCGTAATGGGGCATTACGCCGTTGATGTGAAAATATTGCACGTGCAGCTGCAATACCATTACCTGCTAAAGTTCTAACAGGACCAGCGGAAATCGCATTGACACGGATATTTTGAGGACCAAAATCCGCAGCTAAATAACGTACCATAGCTTCTAAAGCTGCTTTAGCAACACCCATGATGTTATAATTAGGCACAACTTGCTGTGAAGCACCATAGGTAAGAGTTAAAAGTGTTCCTCCATTGGGCATAAGCTTACCGGCGCGCTGGGCAATTTCAGTAAAGGAATAAGCTGAAATAACCATCGTGCGTTGAAAGTTTTCACGTGTTGTAACATCAACGTAACGCCCTTTTAGCTGAGTTTTATCTGAAAAACCAATGGCATGGACAATAAAATCAATTGTTTTCCATTCTTTTTCAAGTTGCTCAAAGACGTAATCAATATTTTCACTTTTTTCAACGTCACACTCTAGCACTAATTTGCAGCCAAGTTTATCTGCTAGGGGATGAACACGTTTTCCAAAAGCATTTCCTTGATAAGTCAACGCTAATTCCGCTCCTGCTTGTGCGAGCTGACAGGCAATGCCCCAAGCAATTGAATGGTCATTCGCAATTCCCATAATAAGGCCGCGTTTGCCCTCCATCAAACCTTTCATATTATTCTCCGTAAGACCGTACTTTTTTCAATTACTAAGAGCTTTTGTTTATACATAACGTTGGAAAACAAGCGTTGCATTGGTACCGCCAAAGCCAAAAGTATTCGACAATACGGTATTCAGTTGTTGATGATCACGTCGTTCACGAACGATTGGCATATCAGCAAAAGCTGGATCAAGTTCTTCAATATGGGCACTTTCACAAATAAAATTATGATTCATCATTAACAATGTATAGATTGCTTCGTGAACACCTGCTGCTCCCAAGGAATGTCCTGTTAGAGACTTGGTAGCGGAAATGGGGGGGCATTGATCACCTGCTCCAAAGACACGACGGATAGCTTCTATCTCAGGAGGATCACCAACAGGAGTTGCTGTCGCATGGGGATTGATATAATCAATTTTATTATTGACTGTTGCAAGAGCCATGCGCATGCATCGTTCTGCTCCCTCTCCTGATGGGGCAACCATATCATGTCCATCGGATGTCGCACCGTATCCAACGATTTCTCCGTAGATTTTTGCACCACGTGCTTTAGCAAGTTCTAAATCTTCAAGGACTAAAACGCCAGCCCCTCCAGCAATGACAAAACCATCACGATTAACATCATAAGCACGTGAAGCTTTGTGAGGGGTGTCATTATATCTGCTGGACATAGCGCCCATGGCATCGAATAAAACAGATAGTGTCCAATCCAAATCTTCGCAGCCACCGGCAAAGATGCGCTTCTGTTTACCATATTGAATCATTTCGTAAGCATTACCAATACAATGATTGGAGGTAGCACAAGCTGAAGAGATTGAATAATTGATCCCCTTTATTTTAAAGAAAGTTGCTAATGTTGCAGATGCTGTAGAACTCATCGCTTTAGGGACAACAAAAGGTCCAACACGTTTTGGACCTTTTTGGCGTGTAATGTCAGCAGCTTCTACGATTGAATGTGTTGAAGCACCTCCAGAACCCATAATAATACCCGTGTGTTCGTTCGACACTTCATGCGGTTCTAGACCCGCATCAGCAATTGCTTGATCCATGGCGATGTGATTCCATGCTGTTCCACGCCCATGAAAACGTAGAGCACGTCGATCTACGAGTTCTTCTATATTAATATCGGGCTTGCCATAAACTCTGCTACGAAAGCCTAATTCAGCATATTGAGGTGCGTAAGAAATTCCGGATTTTGCTTCACGTAAACTGGTTAAAACAGCTCCAGGGTTATTTCCAATTGCGGAGACAATTCCCATTCCGGTTACAACAACTCGACGCATTCATACCTCCTCGTTCCATACAGAATAGTGAAAAGTTCTTTCTGACGGAAATAACGTTCAATCTTCTTTGAATAAAGCAACGCGTAAATCGTTCGCCTTATAAATAGTCTCTCCATCTGCTTTTAGCCACCCATCAGCTATTCCTAAGACTAAATTTCCACGTCGAATACGCTTAAAATCTATTTCATATTCAAGAATTTTGGTTTGTGGAGTTACCATCCCTGATAACTTTACTTCACCTGTTGATATTGCTCTTCCTTTGCCTGGTTCGCCTAGCCAACCAAGAAAAAAACCTGTTAATTGCCACATACCATCCAGTCCGAGACATCCTGGCATGACGGGATCGCCTATAAAGTGACAATTAAAGAACCACATGTCTGGTGTAATGTCAAATTCAGCGCGAACCATTCCTTTATCGTATTTACCATCAGTTTCACTAATTTGAGTGATTCGATGAATCATTAACATTGGCGGTGCTGGCAATTGCGCATTACCTCTACCAAACATTTCGCCGCGAGCGCAGCTTAGAAGCTCTTCATAAGTGTAGCGAGACTTTTGTTCAGCCATTGTTACTCCATTTATTTGCATATATCTTTATTTCTGCGCTTTTCCCAACCTACTTTTAGAGCAAATTTTAAAGAGAGGGAAATGATTTTATATCATTTTTAATGACAAAAGCCTTTTTTTATGTATTCTACATAGGTAATTATTTAAAAATGGAATACAAGATTACACCATACTATTCCCATTTTTTTGTATTTTGATCTTATTTAGCAGGAATATATTTGGGTTTGTAATATGTCAGTGAGTGCAGACAATTTAGATATGAATGAAGAGCAGCAGTTCACAAAAGAGTGTGGAAAAATTGTGCAATATTATTCCATTTCTATGTTAGAAAAACGTTTGCGTCAAAATGGTCTGCGTCCAACACGTCAGCGGTTGGAACTTGCACATATGATTTTTTCTCAAGGAAATCGTCATATTACTGCTGAAGAGCTCTATGAGGAAGCGGTGAGGGTAGGTGTACCTGTATCTTTAGCAACGGTTTATAATACGCTTCATCAATTTACGGAAGCGGGATTATTACGGATTATTGCCGTAGAAGGCTCAAAAACTTGGTTTGATACCAATACCTCTGATCACTACCATTTTTATATAGAAGGCGAAAATCGTATTCTTGATATTCCTTATAATTTGGAAGAAGCTCCCATTATTAGAAATTTGCCTAAGCCACCAGAAGGTATGGAAATTTCACATGTTGATTTAATCGTGCGATTGAAACCAAAAAATCAATCTTGTGATAGGCAGTGAGGATATTCAATGAGGAATAAAAATTAAACTTGTTGAGTTTGAGTATTCACCAACCTTTTACTTTTTCATCAGGATAGATTCCCCATAACTGGGGTTGCTGAAGCCATCCGCGCGTATTATTAATGTTTAGTTCGCACCATTGTCCATCACATTGGCGGATGTTACCAATGACGTTAGGTTCTACTTCCGCCACAAGTTCTGCGTTGTCGGTGGGGTTTTTTCGTAGCATCAGCCTTTTTGTTTTATCTTTTTGCCATGGAATAGTTATAGCAGTTCGCTTTCCCGATAAAAGCGATTGATACACCCATCCCTCATCGCCTTCTGCATCACGAATTTTGCGCCATTGATCATATTCTTGAATGATTTCAATAGGTAAGCCCTTCTTTTTGTAGGTGAAAATGATAGAATAGTTGCTTCCTGGTCCGACGCGTACATTAACGCTGGTGGGTTTAATCGAAGCAAATCGCGGAAGTGGTAAACCACTGGGCCCTAAATTTTGATTAAATGTTTGTGCATGCAACAAATGAGGTGAACCCAATACAATGACTATTGCTATTAAGATACATGATATGAGTATTGAAACGCGAAACCAACGAGAATTTTGCACACCGAACTCCTTTATTTCGTCATATATTGGAAATTTAAAATCTGAAAGATAAGACTGGAAACTGATAAAAAGTATGACACATTGCTCGTTAAAGAGATCTAAACGATGAAAAAATTGCTACAAAAATATCAAAATAAGGAAAACAAAAGGTTTGTATTTCTTAGTGCTTATCTTGTTTATGAGGGGGTAGATATAAATAAACATGAGATTTTTATGTAGCTGTAGGCGTGATAAAACAGTAAAGTATACTGGAGCCTTAGCAGTTTTTGTACAGGAAATTAGGGCTAAAGTATTGCATCTCTTTTCTGAGTTTGTTTCTCAAAGTAAAAATGCATGTATGCATATTATGAACAAAGAGCTGTTCAGTAAAGGGATTATTGTGTGGCTTGAAAAGAAGTTTTGAATGAACAAAATAATACGATAAATAAAACATTTAAGCGTAAAAATATGAGCAACATTTATAGAGTAGATTGATATATGAAGGGCTAACAGGATACTTTTTCGTGATAATTCATTTATAAAATTTGCTACACTCTAATCTTATGCCATGATAATGCTTATCCGTATGGTAGATAAGCTGGCTTCATCGTTCTATTTACCAGCTTTCAATGTTATGCTATTCCTATTATTTATGGTATTCATAAGAAGCCTTTTTGTTTTTTCTTAAATAGCTTTTATTCTATTTGCGGACGAATCCCGCTTATGATGTACAAGAAAATAATCTTCATTGATTCAATATGAGAAAGTGTTGAGAAACTTTACGTTATTCAGAATTATTAATTAATATGAAAAACGATTACTTATAATAACAAATCTCCGCTTTAGAAACTTTAACTCGTTATTTAAATTTTAAAAACATTTCCATCAAAAATAGTAATAAAAGGTACATTCATCCATATTAAAACACAGTGTTTTCTCTGTTTATTGTCAATTTTCTTTTTCTCTAACTCAGTATAGAAGAAAGTTGAATGAAATAGAAAGGCTTATTCGATACACTGATGAGGGTAATTACATAAGTGATGAATAGAAGAAATTTATCAAGAAAAAAGAATCTATAGTGCAGTGGTTGAAATTCGTCATCCTTTAGAGAAACAGAATCAAGAGATATAAAAAGTTATGGAATTATATCGTTTCGTTACATAACTGAAGGGAAAGAGGATTATGAATTTGATATTATATTTTACACACAATCGCATATTGCGATAGTTATTTTTGTTTTGTAATCAGACCTAGGATGATCGAAAGATGTAGAATATTTAATGACAAAAAAGAAATTCATCATGAAATTTGTACATAAGAAGCAGTGATGTAATAGATATCCAGAAGGAGAAAATTATAGCGAAAAGTGATAATAAAACACCCCGCACTCAATTTACATAGGAAAAAGTCGCTTAAATATCTCAAGTGTAGTTTGTTATCTATTTTTTGAAATATAAGAGTGAAATAAAAACCACCTCTATGATAGAAATCTTATTATTTTCAAATAACTAACATATTAGATAACATTGTACACAAAAACCTACACACAAGCAATTTATTGCAATCCCCTATGAAGATAAAATTTTCTAGTAGCTTACTATCTATTGCTTATGCAATTATATAATATTATAAAGTATATTACTTTACCGCAACAGTCCGTCCGTTACTAACAAAACCCTCTCTTTGCGCACGCTTACGAGCAAGCTTACGTGTACGACGAATAGCTTCAGCTTTTTCACGAGCACGCCTCTCAGATGGCTTCTCATAATAACTACGCATTTTCATTTCACGGAAGATACCTTCACGTTGCATCTTTTTTTTCAACGCACGGAGCGCTTGGTCAACATTATTATCACGAACGAGTACTTGCACTATCTATCCTGCTTTTTTCAGTGTCATAAATGATAGGAAAAACCTACGTCCTTTTAAAGGCAGATCCAAAAGGACAAGCACCTATATCATATAAATAAGACATTTGTCTATATCGCTTTTTAAAATTCTATTCTTTTTGCAATAAAACACTTTTTATAATGAATGATAAAATTTTACGGTTATAAATTTATGAAAGTCCTTGTATTTGATCATTTTCGTCAAGCTGAATTTTTTCAGCCGTGGGATAATGGGGTAGTCCCGGCATGGTCATAACATCTCCACAAATGACAACAATAAAGCCGGCTCCTGCGGAGAGACGAACTTCTCGTACGGGAATTTCAAAATCAACAGGAGCACCATATTGCTTGGGATCAGAAGAAAAAGAATAAGGTGTTTTTGCCATACAAATAGGGTAGGCGCCAAAACCTTCTTTTTCCCAAGATTCAAGTTGTTTGAGAATAGGGGGTGAGATGATGGCGCCACGCCCACCGTATAGCTTTGTTATAATACAATTAATTTTTTGAACGAGTGGAATATTATCTTGATAGAGAACTTTAAAATGAGAATCTTTTTCTTCAATCAAGGTAACGAGTTCTTGTGCAAGTTCTATAGCGCCTTTTCCACCTTGTTCCCAATGCTTACAGATAATAGCTTTGTGTCCAGTTGCTGCAACTATTTTTTGTAATGTTTTTATTTCAGCATCGCTATCGCTGTCAAAATGATTGATAGCCACAACACAAGGAATACCGTAGTGCTCCATATTTTTTATATGCCGTAAAAGATTAGCTGTTCCTTTTTCTAAAGCGGTGATATTTTCTTCTGTCAGGTTATTTTTATCCACACCACCATTCATTTTTAATGCACGAATAGTTGCGACGATCACTGTAGCATTTGGTATAATACCTGCTTGCCTACATTTGATATTGAAGAACTTTTCTGCTCCAAGATCTGCTCCAAACCCTGCTTCTGTGACAACATAATCAGCAAGTTTTAAAGCAGTTTTTGTTGCTATAATTGAATTGCAACCATGAGCAATGTTGGCAAAAGGTCCTCCATGAACGAGAACAGGATTATTTTCAATTGTCTGTACGAGATTGGGTTGTATAGCATCTTTTAGAAGAACTGCCATTGCACCTTCCGCATTAAGATCAGCAACGGTGATGGGCGTTTTATCATAACGATAAGCAACAATAATTTTCTTGAGTCTTTGTGTGAGGTTTTCTAAATTTTCAGAGAGACAAAGAAGCGCCATAATTTCTGATGCAACAGTAATATCAAAACCTGTTTGACGTGGAAAACCATTTGTTATGCCCCCCAATGAAATGACAATATCGCGCAATGCACGGTCATTCATATCAAGAACGCGTTTCCAAACAATGCGACGTGGATCAATGTTTAGAGTATTTCTCCAATAAAGATGATTATCTATCATTGCGGCAAGAAGATTATGAGCAGCTGTAATAGCATGAAAATCACCGGTAAAATGTAAATTAAGGTCATCCATTGGAATGACTTGCGCATAACCACCACCAGCAGCACCACCTTTTACACCAAAACAGGGACCTAAAGATGGTTCTCTCAAGGTAGCTATTGTTTTTTTACCAATAAGATTAAGAGCATCACTTAGTCCAACTGTTGTTGTTGTTTTGCCTTCTCCCGCAGGTGTGGGATTGATAGCTGTGACAAGGATAAGTTTACCATCTGGATTTTTATTAAGCGATTTTATGTATTCAGAAGAAATTTTAGCTTTATCATGACCATAGGGAATGAGATTTTCATGTGAGATACCAATTTTTTGTGCAATTTCAATAATATGTTGCTTTTTAGCAGTGCGAGCAATTTCAATATCAGTTTTAGGCATGGAAAAATTCTTTAAACTTAGCTTTTATTAACGTTTGGGATCTGTACCCCATGGATTAATTAGAAAAATTCATAGAGAACAGAAAAATATTAAGATATCATAGAAATCGATAATATGCCATGCAAGAGATAATGCTAAAGAAGCACAAGAAGAGTTTTATTGTTTTTTAGGAAAAAGAATCTTTTTGCTTTTAAGCAGTAAAAATACGTTTAATTCAATTAAAAATATTGCGAAAAGAAGCTTTGGTTTGCAACAAATGCTGATGATATTAATGGATACCATAAGTGTTTCATAGTAGTACGTTTGAGAAGTAGTTTATTTATTCTTTCCAACAACACACTGAAAAAGTTTCACATGGTGGTAAACCGGAATTTATGGCGGCTCATCTGAAGTCCCTCTTAAGATGGGACTGCTAGGAATAAAATATCCAGAAACATCCAGTTATGGAACAATTAGAAATAAGCACGTAAAAAATTACCTAACTGAGTAGAGAGTATAATCCGGAAGAGACCAAAAACAAGCGCATAGATTGAAAAAAGAAAACAACAACACACGCTACTCATGCAATCGCTACGATTATAAGCTAATAAAAGCACCTTAGAGCTGAATTGAAGGACTCATAACATCTTATTTTAGCAAAATGGCTAAAGAAACGACTCACAACAAAATGAAATGACAAAATACAAAATAACAAATCACAAAATAAAGAATTTAAAAAGTCTGACTTTATAAGAATTGTTGATGATGGCGCACCCGAAGAGATTCGAACTCCTGACCCCCAGATTCGTAGTCTGGTGCTCTATCCAGCTGAGCTACGGGTGCATACATTTCAATTTTTTACATTGTCTAAGACAAAGGGTTCCTAATCGTTTCATTAAAGAAATGCAAGTGAAACTTGGATAGTAATAAAAAAAATTCTCTTTTTTATGAGATATTTTAAAAAAGGATATAATATATTATGGCTTCAGTTGGTTTTGATATGAACATTTTTTTGTCATGACCATACAAAGCAATATGAACGATAGTTAACTTGACGTTTTAATCTATGAAAGATAGTCAAGCAGAGATGAGATGTGTTTTTTGCGGTGGGGGTAAGATATACACACCCGCTGTTGGGTTTTTGTGTAAAACGCCGAGTATTACTGTTGAAAACTATTTCAGATGAAGATGGCACAGCAAGGGCGGATGTATGGCGTTATTAAAAAAGAGCTTTCCATTGGTGTTTTTAATCGTTGTTTTAACGGTTACCTATTGGGCTGGAAAAAAGAGTGCGGACCAACCCATTTCTATGGTGGATAAAACAAGAGTATCGGATAAAGCTTCAAATGAAAAAATGGGAAGGCCACCGGTAAATGTTGTCGTTGATCTTGTAAAAGTTCAAGATCTTTATGAACAACTTAACGTTCTTGGGAGTGGAAAAGCTCTTGCAGAAGTCGAGCTTACCCCTTTATCCTCAGGTGTTATTGATAAGCTTTTTGTATCAGCGGGTACAAAAGTACAAGCCGATGATGTGATTGCAAAGCTTGATTCTAAAAAAGAAGAAATAGCGGCTGCAAAAGCAAAAGTGCAACGTGATAACAATGCGTTAACGCTTTCGCGCATTCTTAAATTACGCGCCAGCAATACAGCAACGGAAGTTCAAGAAATTATGGCACGCTTAGAGTTGGATAACGCAAATTTAGTTTTGCGTAATGCTGAATTAGATCTCGATCGGCGAACAATTCGAGCACCGATTCCTGGAGTTGTTGGTATTTTGCCCGTTGATGCGGGGAATAACGTGGCCCTTAATACTGTAATAGGCCGTATTGAGAATAGAGAACGTATTTTGGTCGATATATGGGCCCCTGAACGATACGTGTCGCGCATCCATAAAGGAGATGAGGTAACGGCAACGTTAATCGCGCAGCCAGATAGATCTTTTGTTGGTCATATTTATGCGATTGATAATATCGTTGATCCAGAAAGTCGCACACTTCATGTTCAGGTTGAAATCAATAATGAAAAAGATACGCTCATGTCTGGTATGTCCTTTTCTGTTTCCTTGCAGTTTCATGGTGGTTCTTTTCCTGTCGTTAATCCTCTTGCAGTTCAATGGAATAGTAAAGGATCATTCGTTTGGCGTGTGAGAGAAGGAAAAGTAGAGTCTATTCCCGTAACAATTATTCAGCATAAAGCGGATCAGGTTTTCGTGAAAGCTCCCCTAGAAAATGGTGATCAAGTTGTCATTCAAGGGGTGCAAATGCTTTATCCAGGAAGTAAAGTAACTATTGATGACCCAAAGTCTCATCAACAGCAATTATCAGTAGGTTATGGAACGGATATACAATGAGCCAAGAATTGAGCACAAAACAGCCTACGTCAAAGGTGGAGCAAGGTGGTCTCATTACCTTATTTATTCGCAGACCGGTTTTTACTCTTGTTTTGAATGCTATGATCATCATTGCAGGATTTGCAGCATGGTTAAATGTTGATGTAAGAGAATTACCCGATGTTGATACTCCCGTAACAACGATTGTGACGATGTTTTCTGGTGCATCGGCGGAAACAATTGATCGTGAAGTTACAAAAATTATAGAAGATGCTGTTTCTCGTGTTTCAGGTGTTAAGACGATTTCTTCAACGTCTTCTTTTGGACGCTCCCGTGTGAAGATTAACTTTAATGTCGGTGTTGATTTGAATGTTGCTGCATCTGATATTCGTGATGCTCTCTCTCGTGTTACCTATTCTTTACCGAAAGATGCGGATTTGCCTTTGATTATTAAAGCAGATTCGAATGCTGCTGCCATGATGTATTTGGTTGTAACGTCACCAACAATGAGTGTTGATGATTTAACCACGATTGTAAACGATCAGATTGTTGATGCTATTTCTGCTGTTGATGGTGTTGGTGATGTACAGGTCGATAGTGCTCGCACAAAGATTTTTCAGATTGATATAGATCAAGCAAAACTTGCAAGTTATGGATTAACTGTAGCAGATATTTCACGTGTTCTTGCTGATATGACAACAGATGTGCCAGTAGGGTCATTACGCAATTCTAAGCAAACTTTAGTTGTACGTGCTACTGCACGTTTAACAACACCAGAATCTTTTGAACAAGTTGTTTTAAAGCCTCATGTGCATCTTGGTGATGTTGCGCATGTTACTTTATCGCCGGATATAGAAACAGTTATTCTTCGTATCAATGGAAAGACAGGTATTGGATTAGGTATCGTGCGTAAAGCACAATCCAACACTCTTAATATTTCTGAAGGTGTGAGAGCCGTTGTTGATAATCTCAAAAGTATTGTTCCTTCTTCTGTAAATATAGACGTTATTAATGACGATGCAATTTTTATTAAAAGCGCTCTTCATGAGGTTGAAGTTGCTTTGGTCATTGCTATTTTGAGCGTTATCTTGGTCATTTTTCTTTTTCTCAGAGACATTCGTGTAACGCTGATACCTGCTTTATCTCTTCCTGTCACTTTGATTGGTACCATTGCAGCTATTTATCTTGTAGGGTTTTCATTGAATATTCTCACATTTTTAGGACTTGTTTTAGCAACAGGGCTTGTTGTGGATGATGCCATTGTTGTTCTTGAGAATATTGTTCGGTGGCGCAACATGGGATTAGGTTCCAGAGCAGCAGCGGTGATAGGAACACGTGAAGTATTTTTTGCTGTTTTAGCAACAACATTGACATTAGTGGCTGTGTTTGTTCCTATTTCCTTTCTTCCTGGGCAAGTTGGAGGACTTTTTAGAGAATTCGGTTTTGTTTTGGCAATTTCTATTTTGCTTTCTTCAATTGTTGCTTTAACGCTTTGTCCCATGTTGGCTTCACGTTTTCTCAAAGAACATATTGAGGAGAAAGAGGAAAAGTCCCATCATTATTTTACTTTTTTATATAAATTAGGTACTTTTTTTCATAAGGCATATACGTACAGTTTGCATAAGTGTTTAGAAAAACCTTGGGCTATTGTTTTTGCTTCACTTATTTTTGGGGGGCTTTGTATTGGGGGCTATATGAAACTGCAACAGGAATTAACGCCAGCAGAAGATAGAGCTCTTATCTTTTTGGTCATTAATGGACCACAAGGTATTTCGACACAATATTTGAACGAGCAGGTAGAGCAAATTGAAGCAAGTCTACAGCCATTACGTGATGCAGGGGAGATTGCTAACAGTTACTCTATCGCGGGTATTGGAGGTTCACCCAATACTGCTTTTTTGATTTTATTGCTTTCATCTTGGAATAAACGTTTACGTAGTCAGCAAGAAATCGTGAAAGATGTTAATGCAAAGGTTAAACAGTTTCCCGCAGTTTTTGTGTTTGCTGCGCAGGGAAATTCTCTAGGTGTGAGCGGAACTGGGCAAGGGTTGCAATTTGCAATTCTTGGCAATGATTATGCAACATTACAACCCATTGCTGATAAGCTGGTTAGTGCTTTACAAGATGATCCGCGTTTTATTCGCCCACGCCTTACTGTTGATGCAACACAACCGCAATTTTTTATTGAAATCAATCGAAAAAAAGCCTCCGATTTAGGGATTGATATCACGAATTTGGGCGATACATTACAAGCAATGTTGGATGGTAAAAAGATTGGTTCCATTAACGTGGATGATCATTCTTACGATGTTAAATTGATATCGCGTACAAATTCTATGAAGAGTCCTAGCGATTTAGAAAATATTTTTTTAAAAACCAAAGACAATCGATATGTTCCTTTATCGGTTATTGCGCGTTTACATGAAAAAGCTATTGCTCCCCAACTAAAACGGGAAAAACGCATGAGTGCTGTTATTTTAAGCGCAAATCTTGCTCCAGATATTGCTTTAGGGGAAGCTTACCAAACTGTACAGAAAATTGCTTCTCCTTTGTTATCGAAAGGAACCTACTTGGTTCCCTTAGGGGAAGCCGAAACGCTTAATGAAACATCTTCCAATTTTATGATTGTTTTTGGCATTGCCTTTTTGATTATTTTATTGATTTTGGCTGCTCAGTTTGAAAGCTTTATTTCAGGATTCATTATCATGGCCACTGTCCCATTAGGGATTGGTTGTGCTGTAATTGCTATGCTATTAAGTGGTGTAAGTCTTAATATTTACAGCCAAATTGGATTAATTTTGTTAATTGGTGTTATGGCAAAAAATGGTATTCTCATTGTTGAATTTGCAGATCAATTACGCGATCAGGGAAGAAGCGTGCGTGAAGCCGTAGAAGAAGCAGCAAACATTCGCCTTCGTCCAGTTTGTATGACAATGATTTGTGCCATTTTAGGAGGTATTCCTTTGGTTTTGGCCAAAGGTGCTGGCGCAGAAGCTCGTATAGCTTTAGGTTGGGTTATCGTTGGTGGCTTAGGTTTAGCAACTATTTTTACGCTTTATGTTACACCGGTTGTTTATCTTTTTTTAGGGCGTTTTATAAGACCAAAAGCAGAAGAAAATTTACGCTTAATAAAAGAACTCAATCAAGTTAAATGATGTATATGATAGAAAAGATTTGAAAGTTTATTCTTGTAAAAATATCATTTTCGGATCTTATACTTTATATTTTGTATATTCCTTCATTTTTATGTGAGCAGTGAAAATAGCGATCAATAAAGGAGATGCTTTCTGCTTTGTTATTGTTTGGGCATAGATTTCATTATCAATAACCGTATAGGATAAGCTTATGGGAGATAGCTTTTCGATTCGAAATGAAATGGCTTTTGAAGCCACATTAAAAGCTTTAAGAAACCATGCCGCAAAGGATGGGGTCTATGATATTCGTCGGCATTTTGTAGAAGATGAACAGCGTTTTTCCCATTTTTCCCTCAGACTTGATGATCTTCTTTTCGATTTTTCAAAATGTGGTGTGACATTTAAAACATTGCAACTTCTAGATGATTTAGCTGTCGCAGCAGATGTGTTAGGCCGGCGTGACGCAATGTTTTCTGGTAAGGCTATTAATACAACTGAAAAACGCTCAGTTCTTCATATTGCGTTACGTTTACCTGCTGATGAAATTTTCATGTTGGATGGTCATAATCTTATTCGCGATATTCAAGACGTCCTTGAAGATATGGAAAGATTTTCTGAAAAGGTGCGTGATGGCAGCTATAAGGGAAACAGTGGCGAGAGAATAAGTGATATTGTCAATATTGGTATTGGTGGTTCTGATCTTGGTCCTGCAATGGTCACATATGCTTTAAAACCTTATCATGATGGTCCACAGTGTCATTTTGTTTCTAATGCTGACAGTGCCCATATTTCTGATACTCTCTCTATTTTGAATCCAGCAACAACGCTGTTTGTCATTGCTTCTAAAACTTTTACAACGGCTGAAACAATGGTAAATGCTCAAGTTGCACGTCAGTGGATTTGTTCACATTTAGGAGAAGAAGCCATTGGTACGCATTTTGTTGCTGTTTCAAGTGCGCTTGATAAAGTAGCAGAATTTGGCATAGATTCCACAAGAGTTTTTAAATTTTGGAATTGGGTGGGAGGACGTTATTCAATTTGGTCAGCCATTGGACTTGTTGTTATGTTTGCAATAGGTGGTGGAAATTTCCGCCAATTTCTCAATGGTGCATTGCAAATGGACCAACATTTTAAAACAATGCCTTTGCATAAAAATATTCCTATTCGTTTTGCTCTTTTAGGATTCTGGCATCGTGTTATTTGTGGTTATTCATCACGTTCTATCATTCCTTATGCACAGCGTTTAATACATTTTCCAGCTTATTTACAACAGCTTGATATGGAATCAAATGGTAAGCAAGTCTCGCTGGATGGAAAACCATTAAGTTTTTCAAGTGGTCCAATTGTTTGGGGGGATTCAGGAACAAATAGTCAACATGCTTTTTTTCAGCTTCTGCATCAAGGAACAGATATTATTCCTGTAGAATTTATTTTATTTATAAAAGGGCATGAGAAAAAATTACATTCTATGTATGAGATGTTGCTAGCAAACGGTTTAGCACAATCAAAAGCCTTGATGAAGGGGCGTAGTATTGAAGATGCTCGGCATATCTTGATAAAAAATGGAGTTGATGAGGGTGAAGCAGACCATTTAGCACGTCATAGAAGTTTTAAAGGAAACCGTCCCAGCATTACGCTGGTTCAAGATTCATTAACACCTTTTGCACTCGGTCGTCTTATTGCGCTTTATGAACATCGCACTTTTGTTGAAGGGATTTTAATGAATATTAATTCATTTGATCAATGGGGTGTTGAACTTGGTAAAGAATTAGCAAACGAGTTACTACCAATTCTTCGTGGAGAAAGTAAAGCGGATAATCGTGATAGTTCAACATTAGGGTTGCTAGCACATATTCAAGCAAGACGTGCAAAATAAATATAATTTTACAGTAGTTTTTGTACTAACTAAGCAAAAGTAGAATGAGAGAGAAATATGAGATAATTCTTTAATTTTACTATACGTTCTCTTATTATCTGGATTAGATTTATGTAACAGAAAATCAAAAAAGTGCAAAAATTGTAAAAATGAGAATTTATTCGCAAAAACGATAAAGACCTTTGAGAGGTCTTTGAAGACCCTTTGAGACCCCCCTTAAAATCCTTCGAAAAAAATAAATTGGTACAAAACCTAGTGGCAAATTATACAAAACCTGCTGTCAAGCTACACAAGCTACAATATCGCTTTATAAACTGTGGCGGAGAGAGAGGGATTTGAACCCCCGATAGAGTTGCCCCTATGCCGCATTTCGAGTGCGGTGCTTTCAACCACTCAGCCATCTCTCCATAATAAAGTGAAACAAAAATCGGCACTATTTGAGTGTATAAGGGGTAGATAACCTTCAATTGTTTTTGGTACAACCTTTTTTTCTTTTTTATGGAACTTTATTGACAGAGAATAGAAATTCCTTCATATATACAAAATATAAGCGCGGGGAAATCTGCGCATATTTGTGTTAAAGAAGGTTTTATCCTTCTTTGAGATCTATTGCGACTGATAAAAAGCAGCCTATTTTCCCTTATTTCAAGGCAGAAATTAAATAAGAGCTGGAGTGAACGGAAGGATAAAAAATGTTCGCAGTCATTAAAACTGGTGGTAAGCAATACCGCATTGTTGCTAATCAAGTGGTAAAAGTTGAAAAAGTTAGTGGAAATGCGGGTGATGTAGTTGAATTCAATGACATATTAATGGTTGGGCAAGAAGGTAATGCGGTTATTGGTACCCCTGTCGTTGCTGATGCATTGGTGACAGCTGAGATTTTAGAACAGGCACGTGGGCGCAAGGTTATCGCATTTAAGAAGCGCCGTCGCCAAAATTCTAAACGCACGCGTGGCCATCGTCAAGAATTTACGAGGCTTCGTGTTTTAGAAATTTTAATGGGTGGTTCAAAACCTAAAAAAGTTGCTGCGAAACCTATAAAAGAAGAAGAAACTACACCAAAAGAAACAAAAGCTGCTGCTTCTGTTGAGAAGACGGCTAAAAAAACGGTTGAAAAAAAGACTGCGCCGCAGAAGAAAGCATCTGTAGCATCAAAGAGTAAGAAAGATTAAAGGAGAGCGTCTATGGCACATAAAAAAGCTGGTGGTTCCTCGCGTAATGGTCGTGATTCAGAATCGAAACGTCTAGGCGTTAAAAAATTTGGTGGTGAAACCGTTATTGCCGGAAATATTATTATTCGCCAGCGTGGTACACGTTGGCATCCTGGAAACAATGTCGGCATTGGAAAAGACCATACGCTTTTTGCATTATCAAATGGAAAGGTTTCTTTTCAACGCAAAGCGGGTAATCGTTCCTATGTTTCAGTCATTCCTATGGTGGAGGCAGCAGAGTAATCTGTAACACTCTCTAGCCATCAACGGGATTTCATTGAATTGTAGTTGTGGTTTTATAAGTATTCAAAGGGAAAGATGAATCTCATCTTTCCCTTTTTGCGTTGGTACTATAATAAATGTAGAAGATAAAAAGGTAGAATTGGGGAAATGGCTTTTCTCAATGAGGGAAAAAGTTTGTGCGCTGTTATGTTAGTATTTAAATACTGAACATATTGATATTATGATAGAGTTTGTTGATAAGTTTCTGTATAATAATCAGTGAGGAGAGACTTTCTTTTTATGTATGAAGAAGCGTCGAGTAATTTCTTATAAGAGAAGCAGTTTGTTTTCAGAAAATTATGAGAAATTTAATGAGAGCATTATTGATGTAATCATTTTGATAAAGATGGATCTTTTTATCGGCATTGTGGTATTGATGAGTTGTCATACTGTTTTTAGGTGGTAGTGTGGATAGGTGGGGCTATTCATTTAAAAAGACATAGGGATAAAAATCCATAAGAAGGTAGTCAAAACTACTTTGAAAGTGACGTGCATTAAGGAATTTTCGGTAAATCGAGAGTGAAATTATATTTTTAAGGAGTACGGTGTTTAAAGATATAAAAATAACCAACGTGCAATCAGCGCCCTTCAAGAATATTTTTTCTGATTTCACTATTATTGTGTATTGTTGAAAATAAACAAGCATAAGAGCTAGGGTTAAGGCAATAATTGCTTTTCATTTTTTACTTTATTTATCTTATTTGTAGAGTTTTTCTTGATTTTAGTAGTTGGTGATGGTGCTTGGGGGGGGATGTCGTACTTTGCAAATGTGCGACAGAGGGCATTGTGTATTTGCGATATTGATTGAAGTAAAGGTGTAGCTTAAAATATATAAATATTATATATCGAGAGTTTGATATCATAAGAGATGGGTAGCACGGAATAAAGATGATAAGTTGCATGGAGCAATTTGTAATTATGTAATGAATTTATAAAGAGGGATAATAGGTTAAATAAACTTTGAGGAATCAATTAAAATATTAGCTGAAGTTACGGATGATTAGGAAGGATGCTTTCTTGTAGGGAGAATAATGAAAAGTTATGTTGGATAACTTAGGATCAACTTAGGATAATGAGAGCATTTTGAAAGCATAGTTTTTCAGGTGATTGGTGCTGTAAAAAACGGGGTTTTGTCTTTGTAAAGTAAAAGAGTAAGAGGCAGACTTGTTTATGATGGTTTTAAGCACTTAGGTGGATAATAATATCTAATTGTTTTATCGGTTATATTGAGGTATTTAAGCACCTCACTTAGCTATATTCTGTAGAATATAAAGAGAGCTGTGGTGGTATTTATAGCTTGTATTTTGGGAAATGCAGCTTTGAAAAGGAATGTATCAGAGATATTGGTGTTCAAATGTGAGGCAATTTGAATTCATGATGAGATATGAGAAAGCAGAAGCAATGAATGTAGATTTTACTGATGGTGAAATCTTGTCTATAAGATCTGTACAACTTGCAGCTGCTTTTGATCATAAAAATGATGCAATTTATGCTGCTGCTGAATTGCTTTTGCAGGTTGGTGCAGTTGATAAGTGTTATCTGGCAAGTATGCTTGCACGTGAAGAAACAACCAATACTTGGCTTGGAAATGGTATAGCCATTCCTCATGGTATGGCTGAAAATCGTGATTTAATTATCAAGGATGCTGTTGCTGTTATACAGGTGCCTGCTGGTGTTGAGTGGCAGGATGGCAAGAAAGCATATTTGGTTATTGCCATTGCAGCGTGTCCAGATCGCTATAGAGAAATTTGTAAAAAATTGACGTCTCTTTTATTTGATAAAAAACAGCTTGAAGTACTTGCAACAACTATGGACAAACAGCAAATTGTTACAACTTTGTTTGACCAAGAGATGAAGATAGAAAAAACTTTTATTGGTGACCTTTCGGTGTGTCAGGAATGGACTTTAGATTATCCAAGTGGTCTTCATGCACGACCAGCTTCTCTATGGGTTGATTTTGCGAAAAAGGCTCAAAACTCTATCAGAGTTCGCCATGGTCAATATACCGTTGAAATGAAAAATTTGGTTGGTTTATTGCAATTAGGAGCAAAAAATGGTGATGTTCTGATTTTTTCTACAGATGCTGCAGAAGGAGCACAACTTCTCAATGATGCCATTGCTATTGCAAAAAAAGTGAGTATTAGTGAAAAATGTCTGATGAGAGCAATGGAATCTCAAACAAAGGCTTTTCATGGTTGGTATCCACGCTCTATGCAAAAAGGCATTTCTGGTGTTGGAGCGAGTTCAGGATTAGCATTTGGTAAGATTTTTGTTTTAAGGCAAAATGATATTTCCATAATAGATCAGCCAATTGATTTTGCAGCTGGTGCAGCATGTCTTGAAAATGCTCTTACAAAAACAAAACATAAAATGGCATCTGTGATTTCTGATATTACAGTGCGTATGGGAGCAGATTCTGCTGCGATTTTTTCTGCGCAAATGGTTTTGCTTGAAGATGAAAATTTAATAGCTCAAGCTTGTCGTTTTATAGCGGAAGGTCATGGTGTCGCTTGGTCTTGGGATAGAGCGGTTCGTCAATTTTCAGATATGTTTTTTAAGGTAGATAATCCTTTGTTAGCAGCACGTGCTGTTAATTTAGTTGATGTTGGTCGACGTGTTTTAGGTGAAATCAATCCATCCTATAGATCGTTCTTTTTAAATGATATTCCACATGGTGTAATTCTGGTTACAAATGACCTTTCTCCTTCTGATGTAGCACAACTTGATTGTACAAGGGTAAAAGGATTAGCAACAGCATGGGGAGGTCCATTATCTCATACAGCTATTTTGGCGCGTACTCTTGGTATTCCAATGGTTGTTGCTACAGGTGATGATATTTTAGCAATACAGTCTGATATTCAGGCTATTATTGATGGCGATAACGGGTTTATTTACCTTGATCCTACGCTTGAAGACGTTGAAGATGCTCAAAGGCATATTGATACTGTTGCGCAAAAACGTGTCAGTGAAATAAATGCATGTAGATTACCAGCGCAAACGACAGATGGTCAAAGAATTCGTATCATGGCTAATGTCAACTACGCAAATCAGGTTCCTGTTGCGCTTGATTTAGGGGCTGAAGGTGTTGGACTCATGCGCACGGAATTTTTGTTTTTAGAGAATCCATATATTCCGGATGAAGAGCTACAATTTAATATATATCGGGCGATGATTACAGCTGTAGGAGATAAGCCATTAATTATTCGTGCACTTGATATTGGTGGAGATAAACAGGTTACGCATTTACATTTATCTAAAGAGGACAATCCTTTTTTAGGTGTTCGAGGAACGCGGCTTTTGTTACGTCGACGTGATCTTTTTGTGCCTCAATTACGTGCTTTATATCGAGCGGCAAAAGAGGGTGGAGATCTATGGATTGTGTTTCCGATGGTCATGTCTGTTTCAGAGATTGTCGCTATAAAAAAGATTGCAGAAGAAATCCGCAACGATATTAATGCACCAAAATTAAAACTTGGTATTATGATCGAAGTTCCAGCAGCGGCCATTATGGCAGATGTATTGAGCGCCCATGTTGATTTTTTTTCAATTGGAACCAATGACCTAACACAGTATACAATGGCTGTTGATCGGCAAAATCCGTACCTTGTGTCTGAAGCTGATAGCCTTGATCCAGCAGTTTTGCGTATGATTTATCAGACTATTCAGGGAGCTGCACAACATAAGTGTTGGGTTAGTGTATGTGGTGGTATGGCTGGAGATCCTTTTGGTGCAATGATTTTGACTGGATTGGGAATTAATGAGCTTTCTATGATATCTTGCGATATTTCTCCAGTAAAGGCGTGTTTACAGACTCATAGTTTTGAAGATATGAAAATTTTAGCACAAAAAGCATTACAATGTGAAACTGCACGAGCTGTACGTGCTCTAAGCAAGGATATAAGGTGATAAAGAACATTAAGGGGAAAGAACGAGCCCATTTTGCAGACTAATCAGATCTTTAGTGCTGTAAAACATTAATACAGTATATTAATTTATAATGGTAATTTATCGTTTTACATAATGAGAACCCTGAATATTGTAGGTTTTTTTCGTTTTAAATTTCTCTATATTTAATTAATAAAAATTACTCTTTTATACATTACAAGGAGGAGTAATGTATGGATAAAAACACTCTAAGAAAGAATAAATTCCTTTTATGCATTCTCTCAAATAGCAATAGATATTGTAACATTAGGCGACAAATAGCGTGATAGTACTTGGCTTTTACTTTTTATTTAAGGAAAGATGATGCTATCCAATAGATTTTATACCATTCATAGATACCGTATGAGGTAGATGTGGCAAGCTTTAAGAGATGTTTTTTACAAACGTGTGGATGAGAAAGAAAATAGTATTTTTAGAGTATTCTGTTTTGTGATGAGACCATATCACGCTTAAAGAATGCGATAATCAAAAGTATGAAGTAATACGTAATTTCTTTTAAATAATTGAGATTACTTTAGATATTTTGAAAACTGTAAAGCTGAATTTAAAAGTATATGGTAAAAATGAAAACAGGTTTGCATTTTTATTATTTTGTATTTGATCAAAATGAGACTATTTTTTCATTTCAGAAAATAAAATATATTCATACATATTAAATTAAAAATGCAAAGTTTTTTTCTGAATTTTATTTTCTTTAGTATCAACTAAATATAGAAGTGTGAAATTGAATAGAGGATTTAGAGTAGGGCTTATTATGTAATCCTATGAAAGAGAAAACTGACACCATCACACTATTTTATAGCTCTCAATGTTGCAAAAATTCGTGCTATTTAAGAAAATGCATAAGAGCCACTTATCCTCTCTTAAAATGTTCTTCCCCCACATACCATCCCTTCCTATGACGTATAAGTAAGTGATTTTAATTATTTGGTTGTGTAAAACTATGGACTGTATGCCAATTTTAAGAGAAGTATTTTTTTGTGAAGCAGAAAGTGCGTAAATGAGCATGAAAGTTTATAACTGGTGACAATCTTTTTATTCTCATTATTGTATTCTACAAACCTATCCACGAAAAAAGTTTTTTCTTAAAAAGAAGGGATGTGCTTGTTATTCAACAGATAAAAGCTCTTACTTTAATAAATGAATTTGTTTTTTGGGTTTTGAATGTATAGTTTAGACTTGCACGTTATTTCTTTCTGGGTATAGTGCAAACTTCTGGAGAGGTGGCCGAGTGGTTGAAGGCGCACGCCTGGAACGCGTGTATATGGGAAACCATATCGAGGGTTCGAATCCCTCTCTCTCCGCCATACAATTTTCTCCTATGTATAACATATTGATTCTTTGTAATCTTTTTAAAGGTTCGGGAGCGTT
>NZ_JBHIPW010000023.1:0-39211 GCF_042196265.1 Bartonella sp. AP1QHHD | reverse complement strand
TTTATGCTTTTATATGCACGATCACCGATATGTTTAGAAACATTATTCAGAATTCGATATTTAACTTTTTTAGTAGATTCTAATTGATTATGCCATTGCATGCTTTGTAAATACTGATGCAATAACCAATCGAAAGAGCCTTTTGTAAGTCTGTTTATTTTCTTGGAGATGCCATTTTGCGCTTGTTTAATAGCCAGCGTATATTTGCTCTGATGGAAATCAATGGACTGTCATAAATTTTAGTATTTCCATAAATTTTAGCTTTTCCACTAATAAATGTGCCACCGTAAACATGTGCATCCCCAAAAACCTTGGCATAACCATAGACTTTTGCATCATCACTTATCCAGCAATTGCCATCATGACTTAGATTGTCTTCTTTTTGTGTAAAAGCGCCAAGATCACCTGCCTTTACATCTCCAAAGTCTCTCAAAGCACGGATGCGGTAAAGTGTAATGTATCCACCAACCTCAATTGTTTCATCGGTCAGTTCATATTTCTTTTCCTTGATTTGCGCAGAATTCACCCGTAGCGTGAATCATGCATCACTTAAAAGTTGTTAGGAATGGGTAGGGGGCTGGGAGGCATATGGGCAATCCCATTTTAAAAAAATATGCAAATTTATTTTTTAGATGTGCTTAATTTCATATTTCCAATCAGGCAATGGAATGAGAGCTAATGCGAGTTGTCCTCTATGACACATGCATACATTGGCTTCAAAACAGGTGATTGCAACGCGCTTTTTGTTAAAAAAAATTTGATATAATTTGTTTATTGCACAAGAATTATCCTTGAGAGTTGTATTTTGATAATCTTCAAAAAGGCGATCATAATCTTTTGTGTTTTCAAATTTCTTCGTTTTTCAGAGGCAATTCCAAGTTCAGGCATATGCCATATATTCAATATCAATGTTGTTTACAACTTTCTCTAATTGTCTTTTTGAAAATCCGTATTTTCTGCTTATTGGATTTTTACGAATATCATACAAAAGTTTAATATTATTTTTGATAAGTTGATTGAAATAGTCCTCAAAGGATTTTCTTTCATAGCCAATGGTAAAAAACAAAGCTCTCATCTTTAGCAGACTGTATGATGATATGTTTGATGTTACACACGTTTAATTTCCTTAGTAAATAGGTGGGGGCTCCATGAGTGCCTCTTTCCAAAAGGATAAATCCTCTAGCGATTATCATAGTGTTGTGGAACAATCAGGCATCAAAGCGGGTGATGGCGGCTTTAATATCATTGTTAAAGACAAAACGACCCTAACCGGAGGCATTATTGCTAGCACAGCCTCAGCGGACAAAAACAGCCTGACCACAGGAAGCATTAGCACCAGTGACATCAACAACGGTGCCCATGCTAAAGCCAGCAGCCATGGGTTTAGCANTGCCAAGAATGTTTTAAATCACGGCAAAGCCAAGGATGGAGCAGAAGGGGAAACCAAATCTGCTATCAGCGATGGGACTATCATCCTTACTGATACAACTGGACAGAGGGCGATGGGGCAAGATGCTGGACAAATCATTGGCTCTCTCAACCGCAACACCGCAGCAGCCCACCAAGCTGTAGGACAGCTAGATGTCGCACCGCTTGAGGGAGCAGTGCATAATCGCGTAGATATGATCAATGATTTATCGGATGAAGGATTGGGATACTGGGACAAAATACGCGAATTCGCATATCTCAAAGAGCATCCTGAGGGTGAGGTTGAGCATGATGAAAATGGCAATGTCCTCTATGCAACAGATAAAAATGGAAAACCTATAAAAGACAGCTATGGAAGAAAAATACCTCTGTATCACTATTTAACACCAGAAGAAGAAAAACATTTACAAAAAGGTTCTGATGGCAAGGTTCATATGTTTTACAATGGTATTTTTACCTCACCAGATGATGCTGCGCGTTATACTGTCCAGTTTGCTGACAATGATCATGGTCCCCTTTATTTTACATACTTCCCAGAAGCTGAAGACTGGGAAGTGGAAGTAGGGATAGCGATTTTTCAGAAGTTTCTGGAAGGTAGATTTTTTTTGGATTGACCAATTCAACCAAGAAATTCCAGGATACAATGTATCTTTATGGCAATACAGGATTGCATGATGATGCCCATAGTCGTGGTACCATAACAGCAGGAAATGGATCACATGATTTAGTAAAGCATGGTGTTCACGGTATAGCAAAGGAAACAACGGTTAATTTTTTTGGTCCAGCTTATAATACTCAAGACATGGCAGATACGTTATATATCTTAAGGGATGGAAAGAAAACCACTGTCGGCTTGGAAAACCATGCAGATGATTTTGTTGGTGTTGTGTTTGGCAAAAATCCCGCTACTTTTGACAAGAGGCCCCTTGGTAGTAACGTAGTGAAAGAGGCAAAGAAAGTACTATTTGATTATCCAAGTCCTCATGTTTGTTATGCAAATGCGGATCGAGCATGTAGACATGATTATGGTTCATCTCACCGGATACAAATTGATTCAATTAATTCATGGAGCAAAAAATGAAACACATTTTAAGATTATTAAGCGGGATAATCCTGTTAAGTATAGCTGGGTGTAATTTTTTTAAGCCTGCTCCAGGGTATATGTATTATGTGGGAGAAGCCAGGAGCAGATTTTACTGAGATAGGAAAAGCTTTATTAGAATGTGGAATGCCAACGCCTTATGATGAGGATTCAGAAAGCAGAGAGCAGAGTATTAATGCACAGGCAACAGTCCATGCTTGCATGATTCAATCAGGATTCCACTATAAAGATGAACATGAAGGGGGATGGTGTTATACTTTTAAAGAAGACAACCTTCCAAATTGTCGTCCAGGTGCTGTCATCCCACAGAGAAGTGTCAAGAGGCGCTTAAATAGCCCTTATTGTAAAAAGCATTCAGAACAACTTGAATGCAAACCTTAAGTCTTGCTTCAGCAGAGAAAGCCTTGAATTTACACCAAATAAAGCACCAGGTTGATGAGTTTGAGAAAGCCTTGTCCGTCCTTACGTGACAAGGTTTTTTTATGCCGCGTCGTTATAACGTTGCTGTTTTGCTTGCTCGATGACATTCAAAAGATCTGATTGTAACCAACGCGATAAAAAACCAAATTTTAAAGGTTTTGGGAGAGAGCCATTAGTTACACATGTCGGCGAAATGTTGAAACACTCATATGAAGCAATTTTGCACTTTCACGGTCAGTTAAAAGAATATCATTTTCTGTCATTCTAAAATCCTTTCACTATAAAAACAAAAACAAATCATAACCATTTATTAACCACATTTTGGTTCATTTTTGAAGGTATTGTATTTATAGAAAACAATATTTTATCATAGTTTTTCTGATGTGGTAATTTATGAATCTTATTGAGAAAGAATGAGAGAAAAGAGAGCTAAAGTTATCCACAGATAATGGGGCTATTCACCCCATATCTTAAGATTGACCCGTGACATAAGCCGCCCATTTATTCATATAGACACGGCGCTGTTCTAGATAGTCAGTACGACGATAGGAGCGCTCTACTTGCCCTCCGACCGGTATGACTTAGAATGGTTTCAGCGACCTCATAGGGGGCATCGGTTGTTTCTGCTAGCCAATCGCGTAAACTAGAACGAAATCCATGCGGGCAGGCATCAAGACCAGTTTGTTGCATATAGTGTGACATACAACGTTCAGCAAGGGGACCGCGACCTTTAGCAGAAAAAAAGAAATCATTACGAGAAAGCCCGCGTGCTTGTTTTAAAATATCTAATGCTTCTGTTGATAGAGGCACGCGAAACTCTTTTGTTGTATCACGCTTGCCTTTCATATTTTCAGCAGGAATTGTCCATATATCGCCATCAATTTGATCTTCACGAATATGTCGCAAAGGATTGCTACGAACCCCTGTAAGGATAAGCAAACGTAATGCCAGATATGGTATGGTTGTTGTTTTACAAAGCGTCTGATAAAAAGCCGGCACTTCTCTCCAATCCATGGCTGGTATATTTTGTGCTTTATGGAGTTGCTTTCCTAAGAGAGCGCGTGCTTTTTATGTTGCCTGTAAATCAACGTCCAAACCCAAGGCAGCCGCATGTTTGAGACAAAGATTAAGACGCATCAATGCTGTTCGAGCAGTTCTAGCTTTTGTATGCCAAATAGGAGCAAGTGTATTGCGTATCTCTGTTTGTGCAATCTCTGAAACGGGCAGACAACCTAATTTTGGCAGCATATAAAGCCGTAAAGGTAAAAACCAATCTCCAGCCTTGCCATCATCTTTTAATTCAGCTTTACGGCTTTCAAAAGCATCTAAAGCAATATCTTTTAAGTAATGGAGATTGCGCATTGCCTCACGCTTTTGTTTGTTGCGTTCTTTAATAGGGTCACGCCCCTCACGTAAAACAGCACGCCATTGCATTGCACATTCACGGGCTTGTTTTAAAGAAACATCTCTTAAAGCACCCAAGCCCATTTCGCGACGACGACCATGAATGGTATAACGGTAAATCCATTGAGCACCTCCATCTTTACGCTTATGAAGAAGCAAGCCGGCACCATCATTATATTTGCCAGCTCCCAATGTTGCGACAGACCTTGCATTAAGACGGTTCATAAGAACCATTTTTACTCCTTTCTTATACAGTTTTTACCCACACGCCAGCCCCGCTTATGACGTGCAAGTAAGTGATTTTGATTAATACAACATGGAACAGATTTTAAATGAGAGAATCCTACAGTATTAGTTTTTTCATTCAATATGAAAACAATAAGTTATCATTATAAATCAAAGTGATGTGGCGTGATGAAGATGCTTATGCAAAGAATCTAAAAGTTTTTTTGCGAGTGTTTGAATAAGTTCTTTGTTTTCTGAATTTTAGATACAAAATACTATTGCTAAAGTACTAAAAGTAGATCATGCTGATAAATAGATGAAACTTTGATGGTGCTTGGTTTAAAAAAAGACAATATTTGATTTCACTGTTTGCGCGGGCATTAATTTTGCAATAACAGATGATAGTTTATTGCGTGCAGAATACTGTTATTCAGATTTCGTTAAAAAGAAATTTATAAAAGAATATTATCATTAACAGTTATACGAAAATTTAATGAAAATGAATCCAACTTTAAGACACATAATTCTAGTGTGATTTAGTTTACAGATTCTCATTGAATGCAAAATTAAAAGTTTAAGAAGCCTTATTTTCAAAAAATCTTTATTTTTTTGTGAGTGTGTCATTTTTGCTACAGATATTTCAGAAAAGATGCTCTATATGAATTTCATTTTGGATATTTGGAGAGATTTTATGAATACAAAACGTTTAATAACAGCGTCTATTTTTTCTTTAATTTCAGCGTCTACAGCGCTAGCTGCTGATGTTATGATTCCTCATCAACCAGCACCGTCGACTTCTTCTACCATTGTTGCGCCTACTTTTTCATGGACAGGTCTTTATTTAGGTGTCCAAGCTGGTGGTTTTTCGAGCAAAGCTGATGTGGCTCTTGTTGGTCAAGAAAAGAGTTTACCACTGGATAAAGAGTTCTCTCCTAAACTTTCAGGTTTTGTAGGTGGTTTTTATGCAGGTTCTAATATTGATCTCGGTGATAACTTTATTTTTGGCATCGATACGGATTTAATGATATCTGGAAAAAAACACACAAAGACCATTACCATAGGTGCGGCTGATAACACTACAGTAGAAAATGCAGTCGTAAGATCCCGCAGATCCGCAAGCCTATCAACGCCTCAACCAACACAAGAAGCAATAGGAACACAGGCACAAACGCAAGCAGCAAAATCCGCTTCAGGAGGATCTGCAGGTGCAGGAACACCTGCTGGTGCAGGAGCTGCAGTAGTAGGGACGCCAGCAACAGGATCTGCGTCAGGAAAATCTGCACCAGCAGCCTCAGAAGCAGTGCAATCCAAACAAACAGGCGATGTTAATTCAACAAAAACGCCAGTAGTGTCATCTCTACCATCAAAAACGTTAACATCTGAATCGTCAGGAGTACAAGCAGTTTCCGCTAATCAAGTAACAAAACCACAAGCAGGAACGACTACAACGACAGTGTTAAACGAGAGAACACAAGCAGCTGATACATCTAAACTAACACTCTCCAGTACAGGGACAAAATCAGTGCAATTGCCATCGTCCTCATCAGGAAGATCAGATACAGGAGGGGTATCGGTAGGTGGATCACAACCAGCTGCACCTAAATCGACATCCCTTACAACAGGAGCAGGAACATCAGTGCAGTCAGCATCGCGATCAGCTACTGTATCAGTAGTGCCTGCACCAGTAAAACCTACTGTAACCACACCAGCAGTACAGCCAGCAGCAAAAGCACCTACATTGGTACAACCATCAGCAGAAAAAACAGTACCGAGCGGACCACTTGTACTTGCGAGATCAGGATCATCCTCTGGTTCAGAGACAAAAGCTTCTAATGGAACAAGCGGAGCCCAACAGGGAGGTCATCATAGTTCTTCCCATGGTAGCGGAAATGCTAATTCGCATGGTGCACCTCATGCAGGTGGGCGTAGCTCTGGTGCTCATCCGAATGGTACTAATCCACATGCTTCTCGTTCTCATGGTGGACAGAATATGTCTGGACACGCTGCACAAAGTACACAAGCGGTGGATAAGAACGATTCCAGTGTATATGGTATAGAACAAATAAAAAAGCTGGCTTCTGAACTTGGTCTTGATCAAGAGGATGAAGTTGAAACTTTAAATCATACTTTCAAACAAAATTGGGGTGGTGCTACACGGGTACGTATTGGTTTTGCTGCTGATCGCTTTATGCCTTATCTTGCTGGCGGTATTGCTTATGGGCAATTCCAAGACACTGTATCAATATCCGTTAAGGATGAGGATGGAAGAGTCGTTTCTTCTAAGAACTTATCTGATGAAACAAAAACCATGATTGGTTACACACTTGGTGGTGGCGTTGATTTCTCGGTTTTGGATAATGTGATTGTACGTGCAGAATATCGTTACTCTGATTTTGGTAAAAAGAAATTTGCAAAGGAAAAACTTGAAGTTAACTACAAAACCAATGATTTCCGTGTTGGTGTAGCTTATAAATTCTAATTTTTAAAAGAGTAAATTTCTAAAAGGCTCCACTATTAGTGGAGCCTTTATTTTTTAAAAGATCAATTTTTGGTTTCTTTTCTTGTGAATTTCATGATAAAGCCCATAGAGTGTGATGATATATTTTCCTGATCGCTGCTTAATACGAATGATAAGCTCGGCTTTCCCTATAGATAAAAACCAGAGTTGCAGGGTTCAGGGAAGTTATGCAAAAATGAAATCGTAAAAGTGGACAGGAATATTTCACAATGACTGTGAAAAATGAAACAATAGATTATTCAAAAACCCTTTATCTCCCACAGACAAATTTTCCTATGCGTGCAGGGCTTCCGCAAAAAGAGCTTGAATTGATGACGCGTTGGGAAAATATGGGGCTTTATGCGCAATTGCGCCAACAAGCAAAACATCGTCCATTTTATATTCTTCATGATGGTCCACCTTATGCAAATGGTCATATTCATATTGGGCATGCCTTAAACAAAGTTCTAAAGGATGTGGTTGTCCGTTCATTCCAAATGCGCGGTTTTAATGCAAATTATGTACCTGGTTGGGATTGCCATGGGCTTCCAATTGAATGGAAAATTGAAGAAAAATATCGAGCACAAGGAAAAAATAAGGATGAGGTACCTCTTAACGAGTTTCGTCAAGAATGCCGTGAATTTGCACAGCATTGGGTAACCGTCCAAAGTGAAGAATTTAAACGCCTTGGTGTCGTGGGAGATTTTAACACGCCTTATACTACAATGGCTTTTCATGCAGAAGCACACATTGCCAGTGAATTGATAAAATTTGCTATGTTAGATCAGATTTATCGTGGTTCCAAGCCGGTGATGTGGTCTGTTGTAGAGCGTACGGCTTTGGCAGAGGCTGAGATTGAATATCATGATCATGAATCAGAGGTGCTTTGGGTTAAGTTTCCTGTCTTTGAAGCAAATTCTGATGATTTATATGGTGCTTATGTCGTCATTTGGACAACAACACCGTGGACAATTCCAAGCAATCGTGCAGTGAGTTATTCTTCGCAAATTTCTTATAGTATTTACGAAGTTGAAAGTGCTGAAAATGATTTTGGTCCTCAAGTGGGAGAAAAGCTTCTCTTTGCAGACGCTTTAGCGATGAGTTGTGGAGAAAAAGCCAAACTTGTTTTGAAGCGTTTGCGTGTTATTTCTTCTGAAGAGTTGAAAGCTCTTGTTCTTTCTCATCCACTCAAAGGTTTGGCTGGGTGGTATAACTTTAAAATTCCATTGCTTGATGGTTCGCACGTAACAGAGAGTGCTGGTACAGGTTTTGTCCATACAGCACCAAGCCATGGGCGTGAGGACTTTGAAATTTGGAATGATTATAAGTCCTTACTGGAGCAAGCGGGGATTGATTCATCTATACCGTTTCCTGTTGATGATGCAGGGTTCTATACGAAAGATGTTCCAGGTTTAGGACCAGATCGTGAAGGAGGACCTGCACGTGTTATTGATGATAATGGAAAAATGGGTGATGCCAATAAAGAGGTCATTAACGCTTTAATTAAAGCAGATCGATTGTTTGCACGGGGGCGTTTAAAGCATTCCTATCCCCATAGTTGGCGTTCAAAAAAACCCGTTATTTTTCGCAATACACCACAATGGTTTATTTCAATGGATAAAGATTTTGGGGATGGTTCAACTTTACGTAGTCGGGCTTTGGAAGCTGTTTCAAAAACGCGTTTTGTGCCGTCTTCTGGACAAAACCGCCTAGCTTCTATGATAGAAGATCGTCCTGATTGGGTTCTTTCTCGTCAGCGTTCTTGGGGTGTTCCTATTTGTATTTTTGCGAATGAGGATGGTGTTATTCTAAAAGATGAAGGTGTGAACGAGCGTATTTTACGGGCTTTTGAAGCAGAAGGGGCAGATGCATGGTTTGCTGAAGGAGCACGTGAACGTTTTTTAGGTGAGCGTGCACATGAGCCTTGGGTACAGGTTTATGATATTTTGGATGTTTGGTTTGATTCTGGAGCCAGCCATAGCTTTGTGTTAGAAGATCGGGCTGATTTGAAATGGCCTGCTGATGTTTATTTTGAAGGTTCAGATCAACATCGCGGATGGTTCCAATCTTCTCTTTTGGAAAGCTGTGGTACGCGTGCTTGTTCTCCCTATAAGGCCGTGATCACACACGGTTTTACTTTGGATGAGAATGGTAAAAAAATGTCTAAATCTTTAGGCAATACGGTTGTTCCGCAAGAGATCATTAAAACATCTGGAGCTGATATTTTTCGTCTCTGGGTTATGACAACCGATTATTGGGAAGATCAGCGTTTAGGCAAAAAAATACTTCAAACAAATGTGGATTCATATCGTAAACTACGCAATGCAATTCGTTGGATGCTAGGAACTTTAGCACATGATGATGGAGAAGAAGTATCTTATGGTGCACTGCCGGATCTTGAAAAATTTATATTGCATAGGCTTTTTGAACTTGATCAGTTGATTAATCGCGCTTACGATGAATTTGATTTTAAAAAGATTATGCGTGCATTATTGGATTTTTCAATCATTGAGTTATCGGCATTTTATTTTGATATCCGCAAGGATTCTCTTTATTGTGATGCGCCTTCATCAAAAAAACGCAAGGCCTCCTTGCAGGTTGTCCGTGAGATTTTTGAGCGTATGGTCACATGGCTTGCTCCAATGTTGCCTTTTACTATGGAGGAAGCTTGGTTAGAGCGTTATCCAGAAAGCCAATCGGTGCATTTGGAACAATTTCGCTCTGTACCAGAAGAATGGCAAAACCAATCTTTGGCTGAGCGTTGGAAAAAAATTCGGCAGGTCCGTAAAGTTGTGACAGGTGCTTTAGAGCTTGAACGTGCTAATAAGCGTATTGGATCCTCTTTGGAGGCTGCGCCTATTGTTTTTATTTCCAATCTGGTTTTACGAGAGGCATTAGAAAATGTGGATATGGCGGAGATCTGTATTACCAGTGCACTCACAATTAGGCAGGACACAATACCTTCTGATGCTTTTACTTTGAATGATGTTGAAGGTGTTGGTGTATATCCAGAGAAGGCATTAGGAAAAAAATGTGCTCGATCATGGCGTTATACACAAGATGTTGGAAGTGATCCAGCTTATCCGGATGTATCTGCTCGTGATGCAGCTGCTTTGCGGGAATTGCAGATTCTTGGCAAGATTTAAAGTTTTAGATCAAAGGAAAGAAATGCAAGTAAATTTCTCATATTGATGAATATAGTTTTTTGTGGTACGAAAAAAATTCCGTTGTTTTATCTGCAGGGGGGGAAATTTGTGTATGGACCGTTCTCTCATAAATAACGGGAATATTAATCAGCCATACACCTAGGAAATGGAATAGGCAGTGAGAAAACGTGAAATAAAAATATTTCCAATAGGAATTTTAGGGATGTGCTTTGTTTTAACGGGATGCAATTTATCCGCTCCTACCTATGGTACCAATAAACCAGTTTCAATACAGTTTTTTGAAGATGTTGCTAATATCACTTCATTAACACCAACAAATAACAGCAGCCAGATTGTTATGAAACCTCATCCAAAACTTGTAATACCAAGCCTTAGTTCACGCAGATTTTTGCCGGTACCACAACAAGATAGATCTGTCAATGAAATGGCAGCATCGAAGAAGCATCAAGGAAATACACCTTTTCCTCACAAAGGATCGTCAGTTAATGGCGTTGGTTCAGAAAATCCTTCACAGTTGAATGCGAAGCAACGACAGGAATATTTACGTCGTCAGAGAGCACAAGTTGGAAGTTCAAAATACCGTCGCTATCTCACTGAACCACCTTTAAGTTATCGCCAACCGGCAAAAACCGCACCTATTGGTCGATAGGGAAAAGACAAAACATTTAAAGTAAAGTATTTTTCCAATTACTTATGATACCAAGCTCTCATTCGCGCGCAGTTATAATGCTGCTGTAGGAGGGGGTATTCTCATGAAATAGCAATATGACAACAGCATCGAGAGAGTCCTTATGCGTTTCCTTAACACGAAACATTTCTCAAGCTCATTTTACAACATTGCTCATGTGGATAGTATAACGTAAAATCTATTGTGCTCCAATACTTTATGCTTAGGAAGGAGAAAGTGGATACCATCATTTCATTTTACAGACTCCAATGTTACGATAATTCTTGCATTTGAGAGCTTTCATAAGAGACATTTTTAGTCTTTTCTAAAACGTTCTTTATCCAGACGATAATTCCGCTTATGATGTGCAAGAAAGAGATTTTTACTGTTTCAATGTAATTTGAAATGAGAGTATATCTACGATATTTTGGACTTTATATTTTATATACAAAATAATGAATTATTCTTTTGAATGAATGTATCATCTAATAGAAACAATATGCAGAATTAAAAGAGAGAAAAAATGCTTCGAAATAGCTTTTGCTATATATATATATCAGAAGAATTAACAGTCTTTTTTGAGAAGTAGGATAGTTTTTAAAGAGTGAAAGTTATGGAAGAAGAATTATTTTTAGTATCGCTTTTGTACAAAAAAGTCTTTAAGTAATTGAGCTGCTTCTTTTTCCTTGAAACCAGAATAAATTTCAGGTTTGTGATGGCAGGTTGTTTGCTGATAAAAACGTGGGCCATTTTCTATAGCACCTCCTTTGGGATCATTTGTTGCATAATAGAGACGTCGTATGCGTGCAAATGAAATGGCAGCGGCACACATAGCACAAGGTTCAAGTGTTACATAAAGATCGCAATCAGGAAGCCTTTCGCTTTGCAATGTTTCGCAAGCCATACGGATTGCGCGTATTTCTGCGTGTCCTGTAGGGTCATATGCAGATTTTATAAAGTTACCAGCGCGTGCAATGATAGCTTTTCCACGTGTAATGATAGCACCTACGGGAACTTCATCTTTTTTTGCAGCCTCTTGCGCTTCTAAAAGGGCTATTTCCATGGGCGTCAAGGTCATAATATTCTTTCTACTGAAGGTATAGAAAATCTAAAGGTTATCTCGATAAGGAATGCTATGGAATGAATAATTTATTACGCTTTTATAATGAAAAGAATACCTCTATTTTTTTTAAGAGTTTAAAACAAACTTGCAAGTTGGCAGATACATTATTGTCGTTAAAGGATAGAAAATGATAAATGATTATGCTACTTCATTTTTCAGGATAAGCGGTATGGTGCATGTGAATAATTTTCTGAACATACTTGCAAAGATTGGTTTGAAACGCAAATGAATGAAAATAATGAGAGTGAACGAATTGCTAAAAGGTTAGCGCGTGCTGGTATTGCTTCGCGTCGAGATGCAGAAATGATGATTGTTGCAGGTCGTATTTCTGTGAATGGTAAAGTCGTGACAACGCCTGCTTTTAATGTTAGCCGCTCTGATGTTATTATAGTTGATGGCAAACCTTTACCTCCTATAGAACGAACGCGTTTATGGCTTTACCATAAGCCAGCAGGTCTTGTCACCACGAACCGTGATCCTGAAGGCAGACCTACAGTATTTAGTAATTTACCAAAAGGAATGCCGCGTGTTCTTTCTGTTGGAAGGCTTGACATTAATACGGAAGGGCTTTTGCTTTTAACCAATGATGGTGGCTTAGCGCGTGTATTAGAGCTTCCTGTAACGGGGTGGGTCCGCAAATATCGCGTCCGTGCTCATGGAAGAGTAAAACAGAGTACGCTGGATAACCTTAAAAATGGTATTGCAATTAATGGTATTTTTTATGGTTCGATTGAAGCATCAATTGAACGCGAACAAGGGTCGAATGTTTGGCTTTCTGTCGCTTTGCGAGAAGGAAAAAATCGTGAAATAAAGAATGTTTTAGGGGCATTGGGATTATCAGTTAATCGATTAATACGTGTATCTTATGGTCCATTTCATCTCTCTGATTTAGAAGAAGGAGCCGTGCAAGAGTTAAAAGGGCGGATGTTACGAGATCAGTTGGGTGAGCGTTTAATTATGCAAGCCAATGCAGATTTTGATGCTCCTATTCTTAAGCCATTTTCAAATTCTGCAGTTGTTGCAGAAAAGCAAAGCCAGAAAGATCTTTCTGTTGCAAATGATGGTTGGGTTTTCTCAAGTGAAAGGGCGATACGACGCCGACCAAGAGATGGTTCTGTTGAACATAGTCGCGCACGATTAAGTACAAAGTCTCATGAGAATGTAAAGAAGGAGAAAAGTGAAGAAGGAAAAGCAGAGCGTTTTCTACCGCGTTCTCGCCGTGCTAATGTTTGGATGGCTCCTGGTGCACGTCCGCAAAGTGCACGTAGAAAGCCTTCCTATAGTGAGGAGAAATCGCATGATCATAAGAGCGATTTGGATGGTAGAAAATCATTTCATCGAGGCAAGGAAAAACTAAAAGAAAATCCGTCATACAAAGAGAAGAGGGAAAGTTTTGTTCAAAAACATGGCAAAATATCTTATGACGAGACGCATCCCTTTGGTAAGAAAGATCGCTTTTTAAAGGATAAAGAGAAAATGATAAAAGGTGGTCATGATGAGCATTCTTTTGAGAGAAAGAAAAAGGTAAAATCGTTTGGTGGTGCTATGAAAAAATCTAAACCACATAGGGACGGTGCAAAAACTTCGAAGCGATTTGGAGGTCCACGTGCGGATCATAGGCGGTAAATTTGCTGGGCGTGTTTTGTTTTCGCCTGTTAATCAGTCGATTCGCCCAACGAGTGATCGTACACGTGAAAGCCTTTTTAATATTCTTTCTAGCCGTGAAGAACAATTTTGGACCAATAAACGCATTCTTGATCTTTTTGCTGGGACTGGTGCTTTAGGCATCGAAGCACTTTCACGTGGAGCAAAGGCTGCTGTTTTTGTTGAAAACTCGGTTGAGGGGCGTGGGGTAATTCAAAAAAATATCGAAGCCTTTGAATTACAGTCAATAGGGCGGATTTTGCGTCGAGATGCAACCAAACTTGGTAATATTGGAACAATGCTGCCATTTGATGTTATCTGCGCTGATCCTCCCTATAGCCATTGTTTAGGTGAACGTGCTTTTGTAGAAGCTTTGCGAGGAGGGTGGGCAAAAGCTGATACACTCTTCATACTTGAAGAAAAGAAAGATACAATGATTCATTTACCTGACGTCTTTTATCTAGATGATGAGCGTTTTTATGGTGAAACAGCAATACGTCTCTATAAATTACGATCGCTTACATCTTGAGAAAGTTCTTGTGTTTATCCGATAGGATGAAAAAATGCTTTTACACAGTTTTCTTCATTTTATATGGTTTTTAAAAGGTTAAGCAGAAAATCAATAAAAGATTCTAATGTTAAAGGAATTGATGAATTTTTATTAGCTTTACTATAGAAGGATGTTTTTTCTCCAATAGGATATATATTCCTCGATAATAGTTATGATCTTTTTTGTCTAATTTTTTCTGCTATACCTTAATCATCACATTTCATCAGCAGTTGAAAGCTTTAAGCTATGCAGTCTGCATTTATATCTTATATGATGCGTAACGTCTATTTTTGTTATTGTATAAATTTAAAAAAGATATTTTGTTTAGTATTGAAAATATTGTTCATTTATCCTGAATATTTGTGTGTTTAGTTTAGTAGTATCCCTTGTTGATTTAATCATTACATATTAAGTAAATCTGAGAGTATTAAGTATCTTATCGTTGTGCAGCTTTAAGGATACTTTTTTATATTATTCTTTATCACTAAAGATAAGGAATTTGTAAAAAAGGGGAGATTATCATGTTTAAATGGATATATAGTGAAGAGATTAGCACAGAAGCAAGTGCTGAGCAAATTTGGGCTATATGGGAGGACGTAGCAAAATGGCCTTCTTGGGATCACGAACTTGAGTGGGTAGAACTTTTTGGTGCTTTTAAAGTAGGAGCTGTAGGCCAAATGAAACCTAAAAAAGGACCTACAGTAACTTTTACACTTGATAAAGTTATAAAAAATGTTTGTTTTTCTGATTATGCTAAACTTCCTTTTACACGTATGAGTTTTAATCATGAATATATTTGTTCAACAAAATCTGGTTCTTCCAATAACAAAATTCGTCATACTGTAATTATGTATGGCTTACTTGCTCCTTTCTTTGGAGTGATTATTGGATCAAAAATTAAGTTATATCTTCGCGATGCAATGATTGAAATGAGTAGACGTGCTCTTACTGAAAACAAAAGCATCTTGTAAGGGGGTGCATTTATAAAGAAGTTAATACCTTAAAAAAGGTGCAGAAATCTTAGCCTTGTTAGAATGAAATTAGTTATGAGTATATAGCAAATTGATGAGCTATGATTTGGTTTTAGTTAGCTGTTGAAATCGTGTCAAAGCATCTTACGGGATTAATTTTGCGCTAAAAATCTTATGAAATTCATTGAATTTTTTTTATATATAAAAGCTTATAAGATGCTCTCTTCATTGAAAATGAGAAAGTTTCAGAAGTTCATTACTTCTCTATGATGTAGGTCCATATCGTCATAATATTTTCCTGTTTCTAATGTTGCAATATTTTTTGCATTTAAAACCTTCATAAGAGGCATTTTGATTTCTTCTTAAATAGGTTTCATTCATATGCCTCTTATTCATGATATGCTCGCAAATAGTTGTGATTGACTCAACATGAATAGGTTCGAAACAAAGAGAATTTTATGCTATTAGGCTTTTTTATACAAATTACAAAACAATAAATTATAAGTATAAATCAAACTGTTAATTTTATTGAAAGATTACAAGATAATTTCTTGATTACTTTTAAATATAAAAAATGAGTTCTTTATGATATTACGTCCATTAGGGTAAAGAAGTTTATGACTGCTCATTTTGTTGAAACCATAATGGAAGGAAATATTTTTTACTCTGTTTAAGTTTTGTTTCATTTACAAGAGTGCCGTCTCATTATGAGAGAGTTTATAGAAGCAAAGAAGTGTATACAAATATAAGGCATTTTCTTGATTCTTTCTTGGAAATTAAAGAATGCTATAGGAAAGATATGAGGTAAGTTTTTTACTACCCAGAGGAAGGAAGACCTGTGATTTAGATCATTTTATGCTTTTCGAATTTTTGAGGACTTTGGCTTAAATTCAAGTGTTATTGCTAAGACTTTTGTTAATTGCCAATTGTTCTGTTGATTTGATTGTCAGTGGAGATTTGGCTCCTAAAATGATAAGGGCCCATGAGAAATCTTGAAACTAAAGAGATTTTACGGCATATACGGCATATTACGTCTTTTCATAAAGAAGCTAAAAGGAAAATGATTTAATGCATTAAAAGAAAAAGAATGCATGAATGTGCATAATCTTATGAATCAATACACAAGAGTTATATTCTGATTTGTATAAATTTGTCAGAATGCTTATCAATGTAAATAATAAAATATTTTAGGGAGTCTATAATGACTGATAAAAACCAGATTGAGAAAGCTGTTTCGCTGGTTGAAGCAGCAAAGCGTTCTGGGGCAGATGCTGCTGATGCTGTTATTGTTCATGCTCATTCTACCAGTGTATCAGTTCGTTTTGGGAAAGTCGAATCGACAGAAGCAGCAGAGAGCAATGATTTTACTCTAAGGGTTTTTGTTGGAAAAAAAGTAGCAAGTGTTTCTGCTAATTTAGGATCTTATCCGCAAGAACTTGCGGAACGTGCTGTTGCGATGGCTAAAGCTTCTCCCGATAGTTTATTTGAAGGTTTGGCAGATAAAGAGTGTTTGGTTAAGTATCCTAAAGATCTTGATCTTTTTGATGATTTTGTACCCAGCAGTCATTTTTTAACAGAAGATGCTTTAAAAACGGAGGCAGCAGCTCTTGATGTTAAAGGTGTAAGCAATTCTGGTGGCGCTGCAACAGCTTATGGCCGTAGTGGGTTTATTCTTGTGACCAGCGATGGTTTTTGTGGAGCCTATCGCTCAAGTTGTTTTTCACGTTCTTGTAGTGCTCTTGCAGGTGAAGGAACACAGATGGAGCGGGATTATGATTATACAACAGCCTTACATTTTTCTGATTTAGAGGCAGCAGAAACTGTGGGAAAGAATGCAGGGCTTGGTGCTGTTCGACGTTTGGGGGCAGTTCGTGCGGCGACTGGGAGCGTTGATGTTATTTTTAATCCGCGTACGGCTCGTGGAATTGCAGGGCATATCGCATCTATGGTCAATGGAGCCTCTGTGGCTCGAAAAACGAGTCTTTTACAGAATTTCCTAGGCAAGGAAGTGATGAAGCCTAATGTTAATGTAACCGATCAACCTTTGCGATTACGTGGAAATGCTTCTCATCCTTTTGATGGAGAAGGGGTAGAGGGGCAAACACTCAATATTATTGAAAATGGTATTTTAAAAAATTGGCTTCTTTCATCATCTACAGCACGTGAATTGGGACTTAAAACAAATGGACACGGTATGCGTTCGGCATCATTAGTGCAGCCGACCAGTACAAATTTTGCTATTGAACCGGGTTTAGTATCGCCTTGCGATATGATAAAAGATTTGCGAAATGGATTTTATGTGACCGAATTATTCGGTCATGGCATTGATTTTATTACTGGTCAGTATAGTCGTGGAGCTTCCGGTTTTTGGATTGAAAATGGTGAAATTGCTTATCCGGTAAGTGAAGTAACGCTAGGTTCTGATTTGCTTCATATGTTAGCACATTTAACACCTGCCAATGATATTGATCGGCGTTATAGTACAGCTGCTCCAACATTGTTAATTGAAGGGATGACACTTGCAGGAAAATAACACGCATCATTCTTCTGATTTAAATCTTTTGCGTGACGTTTGTCGAGAGGCAGGAGATTTAGCAATGCGGTATTTTGGATGCACGTTGGATGTCTGGATTAAAGAAGGTAATTCCCCGGTTAGTGAAGCAGATTTTGCTATTGATCATTTCTTGAAAGAGAGGCTTCTTGGAGCTCGTCCAAATTATGGATGGATTTCAGAAGAAACAAAAGATAATCGAGAAAAACAAGATTATTATGAGCGCTCTTTTGTTGTTGATCCTATTGATGGAACGCGTGGTTTTCTTTCTGGCAATCCTTATTGGTGTATTTCGGTTGCCATTATTGAGAATGGGCGTCCTATTGTGGGCGTTCTACAATGTCCGGCTCAAGGAGATGTTTATACAGCTGTAACGGGTGGAGGGGCAACATTAAATGGGATAAAACTTCCTCGTTTAGCCTTTGAGGTTCATCGAAAATATAAAATTTCACTTGATAAATCGCTCGCACAAAAATTACCAGATGATTTTCTCAATCAAGTCAGTTTTTATCATTATCTTCCTTCTCTTGCTTATCGTATTGTTCTTGTTGCTCAAGATGAAATTGATATCGTATTAGTTCGTCCAAATTGTCATGAATGGGATATTGCCGCTGCTGATCTTATTTTGCAGGAGTGTGGAGGGTGTTTTTTATCGCTTGATGCCCCTTTACTATCTTATGGAATTGAACCTTACCAGTATGGACTTTTAATTGCTGGTAAAAATAATTGCTGTCAAGATATGATAGATGTTGTTCGTCAAACAAAGTTAGTTTAATCACATAAAAGCGCGCTAAAATAATCTAAATGATATGGAGGCACATATGACTGAAACCAAAGGAAAAAAACAATATTTACATCTTGTATTTGGTGGGGAATTAAAAAATCTTAACAGTAATCAATTTAAGAATCCTGATGATTTAGATGTGGTTGGTATTTTCTCAGATTATCAATCCGCTCAAGAAGCATGGCAGGCAAAAGCACAAAGCAGTGTAGATAATGCATTACAACGTTATTACATTGTAGATTTGCATCAGTTTCTTGATGCTGAGTTAGGCGATGCAGAATAAAGCTTGAATATTTGGTTATTATAACCTGTAGATTGCTTCATGCTTTTGTTTAGTCGTCCTTTTCATAGGTACGTTCTTCGGGTAAAATAGAATGCCGTAAAAAAGAATATGCTTGTTGTTTAAAATTCATATGTTTTTTTAAGAAACATCTCCCAAAGCACCCAAGCTCATTTCATAATAGTGTCCGTGCAAGGTATAAAATCCATTATTGCACCACCATCTTTACGCTTAATAAAAATGCAAGACAGTTTCTATCAACCTATTTACAACAGCAATATTATCATGACAGCTATCACTCGAAGTTTATGCTTATATTGTGAATAGTCACTCTGCTTTTGAATGGGGTATGAGACACTAATGCGTTAAGATTAATAAAAAGAGTAGCATTATTAATGATAGCAATTATTACTCTGTTGAGATTATTAGCACTCGTTACTTATCTATTGGAATTTTTTCAACGAGTTATTACTATAAGCTTAGAAACCATGAAAGTCGTTAGAAACTTTACCAAAATTAGAAACTTAGAGAAACTAAATAGATTTATGAAGTTAACTTACCTCATAAGGGGTTCTTGAGTACTCATTTAAAACTACAATCTATAAGTTAATCATTTTGTGTTGATTATATACAATCTTAAAAGGAATAATATATCATTGCGACCTCCTGAAAAGAGAGGATTTAAAATTTTGAAAACTCTTATTTAAATTGCTTTAAGACTTTTAAGAAATTCTCTATTAAACAAGATTAGATTTTTCTGGATTACCTTTAAGAGATTATATCACAATTTAAAATGAGAACTCTATACTATTCAAAAGTTTTTTAAGATTAGTTTGACATATTCATTTTATTGAAATGAAATAATAGAGATTGATCTTTCTTTTAAACACATTTTATTTATTGTATTTATATTAGGTTGTAATGTCTATATGGGTTATTTTTTGAAAAATTGACAATACCTAACATATGTAAAAATAAGCTTTTTCTCTAACATACCAACGTGCAAAATTCAAAGTCTCATTAAAATCATAAGAAGTATTTATTCAGTGAGTTGAAAAAATTGATACAATCTATGTCATAGGTTTATCATTTATATTTTAAAAATTATAATCGACTGAAATGTAGTTTTGTTATTTTTGAGTAAGATTTTTTATAGGGTGCAGAATGAAGTGATAAAATCGATATAAGTTACAAAATTTAATTAAAAGAGATTTAAATATTTAAATAATGTGTATATGTATTGAATTTTCTCATGGATTAAGCTTTTTTTATTTAAGATATGGATGATATTAAAAAATATGGATGCAACCAATAGAGTTGATGAATTTTTTAACAAAATAAGTATATAGATATCTTAAAATAGCTGGATGAGGTGATTTTAAATGGTAGAATTAAAGGCACATACGGCTCTTTTAAGCTATCGGATGATTGGTTTTTGCTTATGTCCTGTTATTCCTTTTTATTTGTTCTTTCGTGCTATTCGTGGAAAAGAAGAGTGGTGTCGCAAAAAAGAGCGTTTAGGTAAAAGTTCTCATATACGCCCCCAAGGTTCGTTAGTTTGGTTGCATGCAGCAAGTGTTGGAGAAACACTTGCACTTGTTCCACTTATAAATTATATTTTATCATTGGAAATCAATGTATTAATGACAACTGGGACGGTGACATCTTCTACTCTTGTGAAAAAATATTTTGGTAATAAGTTGATTCATCAATATGCTCCTTTGGATTTAGATTTTGCAGTGCGCCGTTTTATTCGTCATTGGAAGCCTGATCTCGTCTTAATTTGTGAATCAGAAATTTGGCCTCTTCGTATTAAAGAACTTGCAAAAATGCGTATTCCGCAGATTTTGGTTAATGCCCATATGTCTGAACGTTCTTTTAAAGCTTGGCAAAAACGACGTATTCTTGCCAAACATATTTTTAAGGATATTGATTTGGCGATTGGTCAAAATGAAAGAGATGTAGCTTATTACCATACACTTGGCGTAAAATCTGTTACGTTTTCTGGTAATCTCAAGGCTGATGTTTTTCTGGTTGAAAATCAAGAATTGCTTGCACGTTATCGTAATGCTATCGGCAATCGCCCAGTTTGGGCAGCTGTTTCAACGCATGAAGGGGAAGAGGAGATTGCTTTTGAGGTCCATAAAATTGTTAAAAATTATTTGCCAGATTTATTAACAATTATTGTACCTCGTCATCCTGAACGTTCAGAAGATCTTATCAGAAAATGCGATAATAAGGGATTAAGTTTTATTCGTAGGAGTAGAGACGCTGTTCCAAACATGAATACCGATATTTTATGGGGAGATACCATTGGAGAAATGGGACTTTTTCTTCGCTTATCGAAAGTTTCTTTCGTTGGTAAATCGTTATGTGGAAATGGTGGACACAATCCATTGGAATTGGCTTTGCTTGGTTCCGCTATTTTGACAGGGCCTCATGTTTCAAATTTTCAAGAGATGTTCAAACAATTTCTAACGCATGATGCAGCATATATGGTTCAAGATACAAAACAGCTTGCTATTCAGGTGTATAAGCTTTTAACAAATGAAACATTGCGGCAAGAAATGGTTGATAAGGCTCATGAAGTGGCGACAGGTATGGCAGGTGCATTTGAGCGCACATTAAAGATTTTAGATCCATTTTTACAACCCCTTGTAATACAAACAGGTTTACGTCAGCGTCAGGGTAGATATGCATATTAGCGCCCCTCGTTTTTGGTGGAAAAATAAAAGCTTTTTGCGTTTTGTGTTAGCTCCAGTTTCATGGGGGTATGGTTATTTTTCAAGTCGTTTTATGACAAGACAGCCTCCCGTGATTGATCTGCCAGTTTTGTGTATTGGAAATTTTACATGTGGCGGTGCGGGTAAAACGCCGGTTGTTATTGCTTTTACAAAAGTGGCTAAAGAACTTGGTTTCGTACCTGGTATCGTATCTCGTGGTTATGGTGGATCAGTTAAAGGGGTACATCTTGTAAATGAAAAATATGATACTCCATATAGTGTTGGAGATGAGGCACTTTTACTTGCACCGCATGCTTTTGTAGCTGTATCACCTAATCGTTATGCAGCGGCACAACGGCTTAAACAAGAGGGATGTAATCTTATTTTAATGGATGACGGATTTCAAAGTCGCCGTCTTTATATGGATTATGCGTTACTCGTTGTTGATGCGATGCGCGGTTTTGGTAATGGAGCTGTCTTTCCAGCAGGACCTTTGCGCGTACCATTAAAAACGCAGTTTTCTTTTATGGATAGTGTTTTATTGATTGGTCACTCCGATGCGCCTGATAATGTCGCTTTTCTTGTTTCGCGTACTGGAAAGCCTTTATATCGTGCTCATCTTAAAGCCAGTGCATCTGATGAGGTTTCAGGAAAATCATTTTTGGCATTTGCTGGTATTGGCAATCCAGATAAATTTTTTAAATCTATTAAAGAATTGTCTGGTCATGTGGTGCAAACTTACATATATCCAGACCACTATTTTTTCACAGATAAAAATTTAAAAAGCCTTATACAAAAGGCTAAAATGCACAATTTATGGCTAGCAACAACAGCTAAAGATTATACCCGTATACAGACAATTCACATGCAAAAAGATTTGAAAAATCTTATTATCTTTGATGTGAATGTCGATTTTGTTCAAAAAGACTTCTGTCGTATGGTCCTTGAAGAGGTCATGACCCGCTTTAGAAAACGTTCCCTTGAATTTTCTTGTCTAAAAGGCAAAAGCTAAATTTATAGCTTTCGAGGGGTTATTTTTCTTTTGTTTTTAACAATTGCTTGAGATATGGGTTGCACTCAAGTTCGCGCTGATAGGAGATTTCACAACTAGCATATGCTTCTTGGCGGTGATGATTCCAATATTTTAAATCATCTATAGGGATTTTTTGCCCGCTAACAGCACAAATGGTATAGGTACCATATTCTATAATGTCATATCCGTTATTAGAATAATGAATTTTTGCTTCGCGTTCACCATTGGGAAACATTATAACTCCTTCTTACTTGATACAAGAGATTCAAGAAAAGTGCCATAAAATGTATTATAAAGTCGAGAGTTAATTTTAAAATATTTTTCTTGTAAAAATGATGCATGGCTTATTTTCTGCCAAAAAGCCGTTCTATATCTGCCAATTTGAGTTCAATATAAGTAGGGCGTCCATGATTACATGTACTTGTATTAGGTATTGCCTCCATTTGTCGTAATAGTGTGTTCATTTCTTCGGGGCGTAAAAGGCGCCCTGACCGTATTGAGCCGTGACAGGCCATCGTTGCTGCAACATAATCAAGCATTGCTTTTAAATTATTTGTTGTATCATACTCAGCGGCCTCATCTGCGAGATCTTTAATAAGGGCTTGGACGTTGATTTCTCCTAACATGGAAGGTGTTTCACGCACAACAATTGCTCCTGGTCCAAATGGTTCTATTCCTAATCCAAATTTTTGCAAAGCATCTTTATGCGTTAAAAGGCATGTTGCATCCTCTTCAGAGAGTTCTACAATTTCAGGAATAAGTAATAACTGTGAAGGAAGTGGTTTGGAATAAAGTGCATTTTTGAGTGCTTCATAAACCAATCGTTCGTGAGCTGCATGCTGATCGACAATGATCAAACTATCTTGTGTTTGGGCGATAATATAGTTTTTATGGATTTGTGCTCTGGCCGCTCCTAATGGATAAGATAACTCTTCTGATGAAGATGTCGTGCTTGGAATGTATGCATCCCCACTTGGTGTATTTAAGCCCTCCATAATAGGAGCGGCATCTTCTTTTAAATCAAAAGAGTGAGTACTATCCAATGGTTTTTGGACCATTGAAGCGCTGGTAAAATGATGAGGTTGTGAACTGTAAGAAGAGAACTGGTGCGTGTTCTTAAAACTGCCTAATGGTTGCTGTGCCAATGATTGTTGTGTTTGAAATGCAGCAAGCATTGCTTCAGAACGGGTTGAAGTAGGACGAATACCAGATTGTTGCAATGCTTCACGAATAGCTCCAACAATCAAACCACGAATTAATCCTGGATCACGGAATCGTACATCAGCTTTGGCTGGGTGAACATTAACATCTACCTCAGCAGGTGGGAGGTCAATAAAAAGAATAGCGACAGGATAACGATCTCGTGTCATGACATCAGCATAAGCGCCTCGGATAGCGCCCCATAGAAATTTATCACGCACGGGACGTCCATTAACATAAGCAAATTGATGAAGGCTGTTATTTCGGTTGAAAGATGGCAAACAGGCAAAACCTGTTAAGCGCACCGCTTCGCGTTCAGCATTCAGCGCAATGCTATTAGGGGCGAATTCTTTTCCCATAATCTGCGTAATACGTTGTAATTGTCCTTGAATATTATTTTCTGTAGCAGACAATTCCATAGATGTTCTGTCTAGTCCTGAAAGAGAAAAGCGGATATGTGGAAATGCGATAGCAATTCGCTTAATCATATCGCTAATAGCATTTGTTTCAGCCCGATCAGTTTTCATAAATTTTAATCGTGCCGGCGTGACAAAGAAAAGATCACGAACTTCAACAATTGTTCCAAGATTCGCAGCAGCTGGTTTGGGTCCTACAATTTTTCCTGCAGTAACGGAAATTTCAGCAGCGCTCTCAGCATCTTTTGTTCGTGAAATGAGTTTAAGTTTAGCAACAGAACCAATAGAGGGGAGGGCTTCTCCTCTAAATCCAAGGAAGCAGATATTGTGTACGTCATCGGTAATCTTTGAGGTACAATGGCGAGAAACTGCTAAAGTTAATTGATCTGCAGGAATTCCATAACCATTATCACTCACCTTTATAAAATTTTTTCCACCATTTACTGTAATAATTTCAATGCGTGTTGCACCAGCATCAATAGCGTTTTCAACAAGTTCTTTGACAACATTTGCTGGTCGTTCAATAACTTCACCGGCGGCGATTTGATTAATAATATTTTCGCTAAGATGGCGTATAATCATAATAAATTCTAACAGGAAACTTAAGGGTTCTATAGAAAATTATGATAACATCATTTGCGCGACATTCAAGAATAAGAGAGCATGAGAGGTATTATTTTTACAATACCTCCTATTTTATTTTATGTTAACAAGTCGGTTGGAAAAAACATAAAAATAGTTTTTATCACTTTAAAATAGCTTGCACCAATTTATCATCTAGGTCAAAAAAAGAAACAATGTAAAAAGGGAAGGCAATATATATGGCGCGTATAAGCGGTATTTTAGCAGATAGTGATATACAAGCTTTGATTGAGAATAACTTTCTCAAGGCTCAGTATCCATTTGATAGATCTCAAATACAACCAGCAAGTCTTGATCTTCGTTTAGGGGAGAAAGCTTATCGTATACGTGCTTCTTTTATGCCGGGACCTGATACAAAAGTTTTGGATAAGCTTGAACGGTTAAAGTTGCATGAGTTTGATTTACGAGACGGAGCCGTTTTGGAAACGGGGTGTGTTTATATTGTTCCTCTTTTGGAAAGTTTAGCTTTACCAGAATTCTTATCTGCTGTTGCCAATCCCAAAAGTTCTACAGGACGATTAGATATTTTTACACGTGTCATTACGGATAATGCTCAGGAATTTGATAAAATTTGTGCTGGTTATCATGGTCCACTTTATTTGGAAATTAGTCCACGCACATTTCCAATTTTGGTGCATACAGGCTCACATTTATCACAGCTTCGGTTTAGAAAAGGGCAAAGTTATTTAAATGAAATAGAGTTGCACACTTTGCAAAGGCAAGAAACACTGATATCGGATGATTTTCCTAATATTAGTGTTGGTGGTATTGGTCTTTCCATTAATTTAAAGGGAGACGAAAACGGGCTTATAGGTTATCGTGGTAAACATCATACAAGTGTTATTGATATTGATAAACGTGCCGTTGCCCACGTTTTAGATTTTTGGGAACCTCTTTTTGATCGTGGTCAAAGGGAGTTGGTTCTTGATCCTGATGAATTTTACATTTTAGTTTCACGAGAGTCTGTTCATGTGCCTCCGCTTTATGCCGCAGAAATGACACCTTTTGATCCTTTAGTTGGCGAGTTTAGGGTGCATTATGCAGGCTTTTTTGATCCAGGATTTGGGCATAAGGAGGCGGGTGGAAAAGGAGCAAGAGCGGTTTTAGAAGTGCGGAGCCATGAAGTTCCTTTTATCTTAGAGCATGGTCAAATTATTGGCCGTTTGGTCTATGAGCATATGCTTAATCGACCATCAACCCTTTATGGACATGATGTTGGATCACATTATCAAGCACAGGGTTTAAAGTTGTCCAAGCATTTTAAATGAGTTGGGAACCACGAATTTTGATAACATGTATGCAGAAAGCGTATTTTAGATAAAAAAAATTTTGTGCTTCGCAAAACCGGCGTCATGCATTCTATTTTTAATTTCCAAGGTTATTTCATCTCTTGCATTTGAGAGGGTATGAGAGGCATTTTTACTTCTTTTTTCAAGAGGTTCTATCTATACGAACTCCCTTTATGATGTGCAAAAGAATAGTTTTGATTATTTCATCATGACAAAATTTACTATATTCAATATGTTATTCATATTTATTATTATAATAAATCAATAGGTTAATAAAATTCAATATAACAGTAGCTACTCACTTTTCAAAGTAAATATGCGAGATTGGATGCTGCAATTGACTCAATTTTTCTAGAGTGTAATAACCAGTATATTTTATTCCGTATAAAAATTATCCTTAAGAGTTAATAAATAAGTTTTCACTCCAGTTTAGTAACAATTATTTTCAATAAACATTGTTCTAATTTTAGTAACTCATTTATAGCCTCAAGATATAATATTGCTAGAAAATTATTCAATTAAATATGAAGAGTTTCTATTGGTATGAACATTAAAAGTTTTTATGCTTTATGTGAATTAGGCACTATGCATGAATAAGTAACAGATCTCAGTTTTGAATATTGATATAAGAAGATTTCTGCATGTATGCGACAGCTTTATTTCCAGTATTAATAAAGGATTTTTTCATCTTTTGGGGGAGATTATGGTTTATACTTAATGACACTCTATATTCTTAAAACTGATAATGTAAGGACCTTTGGAGGGAGAAGCAACTTTAAATTATAACTAATTAAGCTACGGAGCAATCGCTTTCGAAGAGGGATTACTTTAAAGAGAGTATAACATTTTAATTGCACATGAAGAATATATGAGTAGATACGTTATTAATGATACTTCATACTGTGAGATTTTAAATTTGGATAAGAGCAATAAAGACGTTGTTTTTATCAATTAGTTTTTTTAGAAAGTTGCAGTCTCTGTTGCTTCTATCTATTCAATAGAGTGTTTTGGGAGAATAGCGAATAGGTAGGTACATGGATTCGCTTTTATGCGTTTTTAGGATGTCTTCTCTTTTCATTTAGGAACAATGGTGCCATCAATGATTATTTCTTCAACACTTGATTATCGTAAGGCAGCAAAGCGTCGTCTTCCTCCCTTTCTTTTTCACTATATTGATGGTGGGGCTTATGCTGAAGAAACGATGCGACGCAACTGTAAAGATCTTCAAGCTCTTGCACTGCGTCAAAGGATTCTAAGGCAAGTTGGTGAAGTTGATCTTTCAATCAAACTTTTTGATCAGACACTTGATTTACCGATTGTACTTGCACCTGTTGGTCTAACGGGCATGTATACACGTCGTGGAGAGGTAAAAGCAGCGCGTGCCGCAGCGGCAAAAGGGATTCCTTTTACTCTATCCTCTGTTTCAGTTTGTCCCATTGCGGAAGTGCAAGAAGCGGTTGGAGGTGCATTTTGGTTTCAACTTTATGTTCTCAAAGATCGCGGTTTCATGCGTGATGCACTAGAACGGGCTTGGTTAGCTGGTGTACGCACGTTGGTTTTTACAGTTGATATGCCAGTTCCTGGTGCACGTTATCGTGATGCGCATTCGGGGATGTCTGGTCCTTATGCTGGATTACGTCGTTTTTTACAAGCGTTTACTCATCCATATTGGGCTTGGAACGTTGGTGTTATGGGGCGCCCCCATGATCTTGGAAATGTCTCCACTTATCTCAAAAAGAAAATTGCATTGGATGATTACGTTGGTTGGCTTGGTGCAAATTTCGATCCATCAATTGGTTGGCATGATTTACAATGGATTCGCGATTTTTGGAAAGGAAAAATGATTTTGAAAGGTATTCTTGATCCAGAAGATGCACGAGAAGCAGTAAAATTTGGTGCGGATGGTATTGTTGTTTCTAATCACGGCGGACGTCAGCTTGATGGTGTATTATCAACAACACGAGCATTGCCTGCAATTGCGGATGCTGTAAAGGATCATTTGACTATTTTAGCGGACTCAGGTGTTCGTTCTGGTCTTGATGTTGTACGCATGATAGCACAAGGTGCGGATGCTGTTATGATTGGCCGTGCTTTTGTTTATGCGCTTGCAGCAGCAGGTAAGAAAGGTGTTATGCATCTCCTTGATCTTTTTGCCAATGAAATGCGGGTAGCTATGACACTGACCGGTACTCAGACAATCAAAGATATTACACGCAAGAGTTTAGTAAATATAGATGTTTTTAAGCAATGAAAGCAATATGTTATACTGCTTTCAGAAAAAGAAAGTCTTTTTATAGAGGAGCATAATTATATATTTTACAAATATGTTGACAGTTAAATTTAAATAGAAAAGATCAAAAAGCTCCTCTATAAAAACACAGAAAATACTCAGTAACTAAAATAATACTCCGTAAATACAATAATACTTAACGCAAAAATCTTAATAATAATAAACACAAAAAAAACACTAATAACATTGCATACATCTTTTACTTATTTTATTAAAATCTCATTCTACGGATAAAAAGGAACAAGCGCTGATATTAAAGGTAAAACAACTGTTGATATAGAAAAAATAGCTATAAATAATGCTGTGAGCATTTTTCCCTCCTATATATAAAAATATAATATGTTAATTACTTCTTTCCCACATTAGCATAAAACGTAAATTTATAAGCTTCATTTAGTTTTATTTTAATATAGAATAATATTAATTATTATATATAAATAAAATTATTAAAAATGTCAATATGTATTTATTGAAAGCTATAATTATAATAAAAAATGGATCTAATAAATAATATTCCTATAATCTATATATTATTTATATTAATTTTATTTGGTAATATATTATATGGATATGATATTTTTTTATGGAGTACATTTTTAAGCAATGAAAAAAATACCCATACTATCTTTAAAAAAGCTCGTTTACTGAGAGCAAAACTGCGTGAATTAATGTGCTTTTCTTTCTTATTTTCTTGCATCATCAATGATTTATGATGTTTTTGAACTGGCGAGCATATTAGGAAGCAGTTGAATATTTTTTGTATAGTATGTCGTTTCTAACACTATTTATGCGTTCTCGATTGATTTTATAACTTGTTAAAATATCCAGTTCGTTTTTATTGCAGATGGGGATGGTGGGGGGCCTAATGATACAAATTGGCATAGAATGTTTTGTTCTATAAGCGATTTAACAATTGCATCTCCAAGCTTCTCCTTTGATACTATGCTCTTCATAGACAACAACAGATTGGTGAGATTGGCATAACTCTAGCACTGATCTATTATCTCAAAGTTGAATGGTTGGCACACTTGTAAGCGTTGGGATAACTTCATGTTTTTTGAAGCTCTTTAGCAACATCAAGACAAATCTGAACAGTTTCTTCAGTAGCAAGTAAGAGAACATCTTTTCCTTTTTTAAACAGAAGTTTTGCTGATATCAATTTTTGAAGTATTTTTATGAATATTCATAACAGCACGCTTTCCTAAACCTATATAAATAGGTACAAGATTACTCAGAGTAGAAAGAATTACAGTTTCCATTTGATCGAATTTCTACTCGTAAGTAATTGGATAATATTTACTTTATCGCTGAATAAAAAAGAAAAGTTTTTCTCTCTTTAAATAGAGGATGGATTGTCATCTAGCCAATAGGGATAGTTTGCGAGAAATTTGTTCGATGCAAAACGACTTAATATTGCAGTTACTTTGTATCATTTGAAGCTGTGAAAAGAAGGCTAAGATAGATGAAAGAATGTAAAAAATGATGGATACATTTTAAGATAAAAAATTATAATTTTGTTAATTCTACACCAGTTGCTGCCGATATTGGTGGCAAAAGAAATTTGATCAAAAAATATCAAAATTATTTGAGAACATTCCTCATGGCATGTAGATTAAACCTTTTTGTTGGTATGGGTGAGATTTTCTTTGAGCAGAAATTGATTCTATCTCCTGAAATCAGCAATAATCTCTCAGGTTATGTCGTAAACTTTTTAGGGATGTTACAACGCCACTATCGTCCTTTTATGAAAAATTTAGCATTTCAGATGAGCAGTTGTGAGGAATTTCAACGTTTAATACAGCAAGATCCAGAAACTCTCACGGATTTAGAACGGGCTTCAAGATTTTTATATTTACAGCGATTAAGTTTTAGAGGGAATGTAAATCGTACGATGAGAGTAGAAAACCATCGTAGCGCGCGGGGGGCTTAAGCCTTTCCAATTTGAATGCGTGCTAAAACTTATTTTCCACTGTTTAGCAGGTGTTAGCATTGAACATTTAGACTGGTCTGATTTTATTGTGCGTTATGATCGCCTAAAAATCTTGTTTTATCTTTCACCACTTTAATTGTGGTTTTGAAGGTTATTAAAGAAAGGATTTTTATAAGCGGGAGGATTATCAGCCGATGTCTAAGCTGCTTGCATAATAAGAGGGAGTTTTTTGTCTTTAAACAATATGCTAGAAATTCAAAAAACTTTAGTTAACTTTATAAAAGAGATTACACCATCTTATACAGACTGCTCTGCAAATAACACAATTGCTGGTAAGGAATGGGGCATCACCAATTTTGATTTCTAAAAAAGAAACAATACGTATTAAATAGTCTTTAACTTTGTAGATTTTTGAGAATCCTTTCAGAATCTTTTGAAAAAAGTGAACTGATAGAAGATATTTCTATCAAAATATAGCAACTTTTCTAACAAGTTAGGAATAAATCTAAAAATATATATTAAATATAAAAACAGTACGATATGTAGGCAATCTCGGCTTTAGAAACAAGAATCAAAGCGTATAAAGTTGCATAGAAGTGAGATTGAGACATATCATTTTTATGATTCAATAAAAAATAAAAATTAAAGAAAAAATTTTATATCAAAAATTTAAGGTGGTTTAAAAGGTGGACGGGCAATGCATGGAAGGATGAGCGAGAAGGTGAATTAGGGGAGAGCGATTTATAGATTATCAGTATCTTTGTAAAAGTATCTTCTCAAGATAAATATTGTGATGAAATAGATTGTAGTTGAATGTTCGAAAAGATAATACGCACTCTTAACTTTTCCGTTATACACATCACAATAAAAGCCGTGAAAAGCACGGTCTTATTACAAACTTTCTCTAAAGCAGTACATGAGTTTGCAAGATATTACAGTAATATTTTAAAAGAAGGATTTTATTTCAGGAAAAAATTATCTTAAAATAGTAAAGCAATATTCTTCAAGAAATTGCTAGGCGACTTTTGAAAGTAAAAAAGCTAAGTTAAAAAATAAAAGCAAAAATGGTTGTTGGTTTTCTCAACTGGAGTTGCATGTCATTTTCCACATAGGGAATTTACCTATAGAAAAATTAACAGCCAAGATCATTCACAATGTTTTCCCGCCACTTTAGCATGAAAAAGCAGATACAGTGCGAAAGTATTTGCCTTATCGTCAACATCATTATTATAATTAGGAAGCTGAAACAACATCATTTACAAATCACATAAAAGCCTTACCATTATTCATTATATAGCTCCGTAGATTGCTTTTCTTCAAGCATGCCAGCCCCTAGATGTTATTTTTGTTGAAAACAGAACCTTTGTGTATGATCAGTTCTTTGAACGACGATAGTAGTGCAATCCATAAAATCTTTTCTCATCTTCTTTTGATAGGATAACAAAGATGTCCTTAGAATACATCAATAGACTCAATCATTTTACACAAACATAATCTGTTGAATCCTTTAGTTTCAATTCAGACATCTCAGTCATTCTAATTAAATCTAATCGACCACCAGAGTGTTTTAATCCTTTAAGTGCTTTTACTTTTAATCTGAATGTATCCACCTCTTTCAAATCTTTTCATTGATTGATGTTTCAGAGGAATTATATTTTTATCACTTTATTTTCCATTTATCTCTCCAACCACATAAACGTTCACCTTGTTCGTTATGTTTTAAAATATCTCTCGCCAAATTTGGACTAATGACATTGATATCTTGTCGATTCAAATAAATTGGCAGCCATCCAATACAAGAAGTTCGTTCATTCGTCACGCAACCAGCTAGAAAGCTTAGTGCGCACATCAGCATCACTTTTCTTATTAATTTCATTTTCTACCTCAAGCCGTGTTGTCGCTATCTTGAAATCTTCTTTTGTTTGCTTTTGCTTCTCAACTTTTTTCCCAAGAAAAAAGGCTTTGACTAAAGCTATAAGAAAAGCTGCTATGAGCGCTGACGTCATTGTCAGATATTTTTTTATCCATAAAATCATAGGCGGTGTTCCTGAAAACGTTTAGCAATGTATATCATAGCCGTACAAGCAGCTAAAACCATAATGCCTGCTAGAACCCATTGAACAGGACCATTTCCTGCAAAAAGACCTCCAAGCCCTGAAAAAGAACCTATGATTGGTGCAAGAGCTTCTACTTTGCAAATACCTGTTACGCCTTCTGGTTCTACTACATGATAATTGGGGGCAACATGAGCTCCTTTTGCCCACAATCCTGCTTCGGTTGCTCGGCGATTGACAAGACCTTGGATACGTTTTCCTCCTACTCTTGTCCATTTTTGCAATTCGGTTGGTATCGCTTCATATTCACCTTTATTAAGCTTTTTTAAAAGTGTAGAATTGCGAAATGCTGTGATTCCTACATTATAGCAAAATGATACTAATGCCGCGAATTGTTCATCGTTTAAAGGAACGGTAACGGCTTTTTCAACAACAGCTTCATACTCCCTCAAGTCCTGACAAAGGATTTTTTCAGCTTCTTTTTCCGTAATTTGCATGTCTTTGTGGACGCTTGGGGCACCAGCAGCACTTGTATGTCCATAACCAATTGTCCAGACACCACCAGAATCTTCATAAGCTGATAAACGTAAGCCTTCCAATTGCTTAATCAATACAAGCCCTTCTTTTGATATTTTTCGCATTATTTTTACCTATAAAAAACTACACAAAGCAGGATATGAATTAAAAACTTACATCTACTCATTTTTAAGAACAGAACAGCGAAAGGGCATAATAAATTCAAAACATCCATAGTGGATTATTTTAAGATCCATATCATTTTTTTGAATAAAGATTATGCTAAATACTATTCATTTTGCAGCAATTGATCTCCATCTAAAGACAATAACTTTATAATAATTCCATTTATAATCAGATAGATTTCACTCATAAACTCTTACAGTTGATCTAGAATGATTTAGAAGAACTTTACTTCAAAAAACTTCAATAATTCCGATGACAAAAAGCACTTTTAACAAAAAATAAGAGACATAATAACTAATGAAATAATTAGGTGTTGATTTTTAAGTAATTTCAAAATTCATAAATTGCACCACAGAATTTTTTTATAAAAACAAAAAAACATTATAATTTAACATTATACATCTAAAATTTATCTTAGAATCAATAAAGCATACACATAACGTGTTATACATATTTAATAAAAAAATCTATAGTTAATTTAATTATTCTTTGTTTTTTCTCCTAATTGCTTAATTTCATTAAAAAATACCTTTATGAAGGATTTCAAATAAACTGTTACATAAAAACATAATGGATATTTCCCCTCTCTTGCAGTCTGTTTCCAACTGAAACAATATATTAGTGGAGCATATTCAATATATAGACCAATGATATTTGATAGTTTTTTTAAGAATATTGTACTGTAATAAATTTGAACAAGTAGTTCAGTTTCATATATTTTCTTTTTCATATGAAGCATTTGGTGGGGCGTTCGGGTCCAATGGTATCATCTTTGTCTGGCGTTGTATTGGCTACGTTTCCAGCAGCCTCTTAAACAAATCAATCAAGCTATTGAAATCTTTTTAGAGGCAATAGCACAAGAGACACAAAAGATTTTGACAAAAGGCTGCTTGAAAATATAGGAATCTCTCTCCTCCTAGCATCCCAGCCCATTTACATAACATAAAAAATAAAAAGGCAATGAGATGATATTTGATGATGGCAATAGATATGTAATAATACGTGAGTGTGCACAGCTTTTTAGTATATCCACAACAACGATTCGCTATTAGATGCTTCAAGGGGGGGGCCGGAGCCATATAAGCTAGGGAGAGCAGTGAGGTGGAGAAAGAAAGAGACTTTAGCATTTATTCCAGAGAAAAATACGGAGCAAATAACAACAGATTAGATAAAATCGTATAAACCCTAGAAGGTAATCTTCAAACAGATAATCAAATAAAAAATTATATATTTCAATATGCTAAACACAAAAAGTGGTGCCGCATGCCGGCAAGCAGGGGCTTAGCAACAAGATTCAAAGTATATAAATATGAGCAAGGATGTATTGATGTCTATAGCTTTTTATGATTCAATAAAAAAATTAAGTATTAAAGAAAAAATCTCAAATCAGAAATTAAAGGTGGTCTAAAAGGTGGACCAAAAAAGGTGGACGAGCAATGCTTGAAAAGGTGGACGAGAGGGGACGTTAGGTGAGGGGGATTCATCGGTTATCAGCATCATTCGTAAAGTCGTCTCCGCAGGGTAAATATTGTGACGGGGCAGGGCTATGGTTAAATGTTCGAAAAGACAATACACGCTCTTGGTTTTTTCGCTATACGCACCACAATAAGCGCCGTGAAATGGGTCTTGGTCCTGTTACGAAACTCTCTTTAAAAGAAGCGCGTGAGCTTACAAGATATTATAGTGATATTCTTAAAGAAGGCAATGATCCTATTGTCTTTCGAGAACAGACTATTTTAAAACAGCAAAGCAATATTTTTCAAGAAATTGCAAAAGCGGCTTTTGAAAGCAAAAAAGCAGAGTTGAAAAATGAAGGTAAAAACGGCCGCTGGTTTTCTCCACTAGAGTTGCACGTGATTCCACACATAGGTAATTTACCTATAGAAAAATTAACAGCCAATATCATTCGCAATGTTCTCTCACCCCTTTGGCATGAAAAAGCAGACACAGCGCGAAAAGCACTTAACCGTATCAATATTTGCTTGAAATATGCTGCGGCTCTTGGTTTAGATGTTGATTTACAGGCTTGTATGAAAGCACGCGCGCTTTTAGGAAAACCACGTGCGACATCAACAAATATTCCTGCTATGCCATGGCAAGAAGTTCCGGCATTTTATCAAAGCTTGGATGATAAGATCCTTTCAAATTTAGCACTGAAGTTATTGATTTTGACAGGCGCACGGTCATATCCATTGCGCTATTTGCGCCTTGAACAAATTGACAAAAATATATGGACGATACCAAAAGAAAACATGAAAGGTATTGTAGGGAAAGTTTCAGACTTTCGCGTGCCACTAAGTGATGAAGCTTTGAGAGTTATTGAAAAAACTTTCCCCTTTGAAAAGAATGGTTTTCTCTTTTCTGGTCTTAGAGGCAACCCCATTTCTGATGCCACCATGGCAAAGTATATGACAGTTTGTGGTTTGACTTATCGTCCCCATGGTTTTCGTTCAAGCTTACGGGATTGGATAGCAGAGACAACGTCAACACCATTTGAGATTGCCGAAACTGTTCTTGCACATACAGTTGGGAGTTCAGTGACGAAAGCCTACATGCGAACGGATTTTTTAGAACAGCGACATGTTCTCTTGGAACAGTGGGCTTCATTTATAACAGGATAGAATTTTTACAATTACCTCTGCAGTGTTTTTAGCTATTTTGACGAGAAATTTGATATGTCCAATTCTGTGAAAATAACAGTTTTAAATGTGTAAAGCTATTATTGATAGTCTCCATGAGACGAGCAAATTTAAGAATCCATTTTCTAAAGAATTTCGCGCGTCTCAGAGTATGTTTAGAGTCGGATATTTGGTTTTTGTGTAAAAATACTTACTAATGCATCCATAATACGTGAAAAATCAAGCGCTAATAAGAGTATAATGAGTACAATCCATTTCGTATAACGCGACATCACTTTTATACTTTTGTAGGTCATGATGATTTCTTGAAGGATTTCTTTTTCTGCTTCTGTAAGCTCTGTATCGTCTTGTGTTTTTTTTCTAGCCATGTTTCCACCCACACACGCGTTCACCTAGATTATTGTGCTTTAAGATCTCTCTTGCTAAGTTTGAACTGATGGCGTTCAGATCTTGCCTCTCTAAATAAATTGGCAACCAACCAACACAAGAAGAAGCATATTTATTTGTCGCGCAACCAGTCAGAGAGAGCAGTACGCACATCAGCATCACTTTTTTGATTAACTTCACTTTCCACCTCCAGACGTGTTGTGGCTGCTTTTAAAGCTTTTTCTGTTTGCTTTTGTTGCTCTGCTTTTTTCCCAAGATTAAAAGCTCTTGCTAAAATCATAAAAAAAGCAGCTAAAGCCGCGCCTGTTAGCATCAGATTTCTTTTCATCCATAAGATCATAGACGATGCTCCTGAAAACGTTTAGCAACAAAGAAAATACCAGCACATGCGGCTAAAATCATAATGGTGGCCAAAGCCCATTGGATTGGTCCATTTCCTGCTAATAAGCCTCCAAGCCCAGAAAAAGAACCAATAATCGGTGCAAGGGCTTCGGCTTTGAAAATCCCCGTTGATGCTTGCGTTTCTACTGTTTGATAATTGGAGGAAACATAAGCCCCTTTTGCCCATAGCCCTGTTTCTGCTGCGCGCCGGTGTGCTAGACCTTCAAGACGCTTCCCGCCTGCTTTGGTCCATTTCTGTAGCTCTGCAGGGACAGCTTCATATTCACCTTGATTGAGCTTTTTTAACAGTGTCGAGTTACAAAAGGCTCCTGTTCCTACATTATAGCAAAACGACACTAACGCCGCGAATTGTTCATCTGTTAATGAAACTGTAACAGCGCGTTCAACAGCATTCTCAAATTGTCTTAAGTCTTGGCAAAGAAGTTCTTCAGCTTGTTTTTCAGTGATTGTCATGCTTTTGTGAACAAAAGGTTTTCCAGCACTGTTTGTATGTCCATAACCTATTGTCCACACCCCAATGGCATCTTTATAGGCGTTCAAACGCAAACCTTCCCATTGTTTGATAAGTGCAAGTCCTTCTGATGATATTTTTCGCATATGCTTCTCCATAAAAAAAGCTCCGCAAAAAGCAGAGCTGGATTAAAAAAATTGACATCTTTCTCATTCGGAAAGATAGCTTGGTTAAGCTTCATGTCGCTTTTTCATTGGAACAAAAGAATGTATTTGACATTGTAATAATTGTATCTTATAAGTTACAAATGTTTACAGTATACAAAACAGAGCATTTTATAAAATGGCTAGATTCTTTAAAAGATGAGATTGCGCAAGCGCATATTGTTAAACGGATAGCAAGAATAGAAACGGGATTTCTTGGAAATGTAAAATTTTTCCGTGGAATTGGAGAGTTAAAAATACATCATGGTCCTGGCTATAGAATCTATTTTGTAAAACAAGGTAAACAAATCATTTTGTTATTAAATGCGGGTGATAAATCTACACAACAAAAAGATATCGAAAAAGCTCTTCAATTAGTAAAGGAAATGAAACATGGAAATTACTAAATTTGACACAAGTGAATATTTCAAGACACCTGAGACACAAAGGATTCTTTTAGAAGATGCTCTTGAAAGCAAAGATAGTAAGTATCTTGCCCATGCTCTTGGTATAATAGCGAAAAACCAAGGAATGAGTAAAATCGCCCAAAATACAGGGCTATCAAGAGAGTCTCTTTATCGTTCTTTAAGTGATAAAGGCGACCCACGGCTTTCTACTTTTCTCAGTGTTTTGAATGCTTTAAATTTGCAAATGAGTTTGACACCTATTCAAAAGAATTGTAAGGAGCAGACAACTTTAGAAGAAGCATCTTAACCACCTCCCCATTTTGAGAACGGGGAGGGGCATATTTTTTAAATTAAGCAACCTTTTTAATGGGGCTCTCTAAACTTGGTTCATAAGCTTTCAACAAAGAATCCATACGATGTGGAAGTTCTGAAGATCCAAAATCTGTCAAAATTGCCAAGATTTTTGTAATATTGGGCACGTCATTTTGAAGCTTTAAAACTAGAACCTTTTCTATTGCATTCATAGTTTGAACCAGAGCACTACAATCTTTGTCGCTCACATTTTCATCATTAGAAAATTGAGATAATGCTATCCATAAGTCACATAAGAAGTTGGTATCTATCTTCATTGTACACCCCCATGGATTTGTTCTCTCAAACATGCCAATCCTCTCGATGTGATTTTCGTTGAAGGGAGCACCTTCTCTGTACCATCTGGTCTTTGAATGGTGATAGCAGGGCAGTCCATAAAGCCTTTCTTGATCTTATCCTGATAAGGCAACAGAGGCGTCCCTGGAGCCCGTCGATACACCCAGTCATGTTTACGCAAGTAATCGGTTAAGTCCTTTGGTCGTACTTCAAGCATCTTTGCTGCTTCTATCAAACCGAACAAACCATCAGAACGCTTTAAACCATCAAGTGCTTTTGCTTTTGGTGCTAATTCAGCGATAACATGATCTTTCTGCTCTATTTGGCTTTGTAAGTGATTCAAGACACCAAGTAATGCTTCGGGTTTAGAGTAGTCAACTTGTGGTGTTGCTACTTGCTTCAAAAGCCGTTCACATTTGATAAAGTATTGACGTGCTTCATGCCCTTTATCATTACGCTCTATCATCGAAAGATGTTTAGCCATGTCTAACGTAATGTGGTATTCTTTTATTTTTCCACCCCGGTAAAAATTTACCGCAGTTATAAAGTTTATATTTTCCTGAAATTTACATTCTTTAACGCGATTTTTAATCCAATTTCTAAATTCAGACTTTATTTCCAAAAACGCATGCAAATCACGCGCGTTAACAGTTTGAACAGTTTCCTGATCAATAACCCGTTCTTTAATTTCTATAAGAGTGTTCATAGTGAACTCCTATCGATTAGAGGTTTCTTATTGACATTCCAGAAGAATGCCGGGCGCTAAGAAACACGGTCGATAGTCCGTCGTTACGCTTTCCCCATAAAGAGTATTGTATAGCGTAACTACACCCGACAAATCTATTATATGCACGTAGCATATAATGAGTCAAAGTCTTTAATGTGCGGAGAAGAGATTGTGTCGGCAATCAATCCGCTTGTAGTTTGTAAGGTGTTTTTCAAGCACCTGATTCGATTATTCACATTGTCGCCACAATGTCAA
>NZ_JBHIPW010000022.1:0-1821 GCF_042196265.1 Bartonella sp. AP1QHHD | reverse complement strand
GGTCAAATTGACGTGGTGTATTTTGAAGAGGTGAGGCGTCATAAAGGTACAGATGCAGCGCATGTTTACGGTGGTTTGTTAACAACGTTAACGGCGTGGTGTGAACAGCATCAGATACCGTATGAGGGGATACCAGTAAGTACAATTAAGAAAGCGACGAGACAGGCAAGGGGAATGCGTCGAAAGAAGAGATGATTAAGGCGATATGTTCCAAAGGTCATGCGCCTTGTGATGATAACGAAGCAGATGCTTTAGCAATTTTATATTTAGTTAAAGAAAGGGAATTGGGGTATGTCCAGTAAATTACCATGGACGAGGCTTTTTGCAGACAAGTGGGCAATAGTTGTTGATTATTTGCCTGCTGTAGAGGGCAATATCTATATGCGATTACGGTTACGTATGTTGCATACTGGTGAACCTCTTTTTTATAATATTAAAGTTTTATCTCATTACACTGGTTATTCAGTGAAGAAGTTTGAAGCGGCACTGAATGTTTTGCTTGAAGAAGGATATCTCATTCGTTTAGCAGATGGTCGCTTATGGAATTTAGATGTTGAAGAAGAACTCAACAACCTCCGTGAAGAAGAGTTAGATAATTTCACTTGCAATGATAATAAAGAAAGGGAGGTGAAGTATGTCAACTAAGTTGCCATGGACGAGGCTTTTTTCTTCACAATGGATTGTTGATGTTAGTGGTATGAGTATAGTGGAAAAAGGTCTTTATATGACACTTGTCTTATATATGTATGAAGAGCGCCGCCCTATTATTGAAGATGCTCCCAAATTAGCACGGTGGGCAGGTTGTTCAGTGAGAGTTCTAAAAAATACATTAGACATCTTATTACGCGATGAGAAGATCATACGTTTAGAAGATGGTCGTTTGTGGAGTTTAAGAGTTGAAGAGGAACTCAATAACTCAAATGATAATTTAAATAAGTTTTCAGAAAGAGCACAAAAGGCAGCAAAGGCAAGATGGGATAAAAATATGAATTTACTGATGAGACAATCGAAATTGATGGTCATGTTTTACACCGTATTAGAGCATTAAGAGATTTTGGTTATATGTTTGGGAAGGTTAATGCGGGGGACCTTGGTGGCTTTATTGAAAAGGAAGATAATCTATCACATGAGGGAAGTTGCTGGATTTTTGATAATGCCCGTGTTTATCAAAATGCGCTTGTTACTGATAATGCTTATGTAGCTTGTGATGTTATCGTTAAAGATTCTGCTACGGTTTCTGATAACGCACGTGTTGTAAATAATGTTCATATTTCTGATAATGCAAAAGTTTGTGATAGTGCTGCTATTTACGATAATGTAAAAATTTATGGTAAAGCTTTTGTTGGTGATACCTCTTGTATTAGTGAAAATGTCATCATAAATGGTGCTACTGTAATTGGGGATTCTGATATTGAAAGTGATACCTATTTATCACCTAATGATCTTATTTGTGATAAATTTATTCCCGAAATCGATGATCCATGTTGGTAATTAAACAATAGGGCGCGGCGGGGGCGCCTCCTTATAACCATTTCATTTAAAAATTTGTTTGAATATTAGATTAGGGAGCTACCTATGACCACTAAAAATGTATCCAAAAAATATGAAATTATAGACGAAATAAAAAAAGTTTACGATGCAGAAACCCGTCAACCTAGATACTTTTATCGCATACGCGCATTAAGGGATTTCGATGATGTCAAGGCTGGTGACCTTGGTGGTTTTATTGAGAAGGAAGATAACCTCTCTCATGATGGGAATTGCTGGGTGTATGATGATGCTATTGCAGCATATGATGCTGTCGTTAGTGAAAATGCTAAA
>NZ_JBHIPW010000021.1:328-46171 GCF_042196265.1 Bartonella sp. AP1QHHD | reverse complement strand
ATGATGTAATAAGCGTTTTGGCCATATTCCACATCCACGAAGAATGAAGCTCTGTAGCTTTACGGTAAGGCATAAATTGCTGTTAGCAAATCTTCTTTTCCCTTTGAAAGAGGTAAAGATGCAAACAGTAAGCAACGTGATCTCTTAAAAGATAAAAAGATACCTTACCTTTGACTCTGAAAAGCGTGGGATTTTGTCTTTCGTAACAAATTTTTTTAAATAAAGATGATTTCATCTCTTTGTTTTTTTTAGTTAAAAATCTTTCCTGCAAACATTGTTTAGCCAGAATTGAAGAAATAATATCATTTATCGATTATCAATATGGAGGCTAAGATTATGAAGCCACAAGATTCTTCCCTCCCTCATTCCTCACAAACACCAGAAGGAGCAAGTGCAAATGAATCTTTAGAAGACCTTATTGCACGTTTAATGCAAAGTTCCATCCAAACAGAAGAAGAACATGTTGCACCGAGTTCTGACGAATTAAAAGATATTATTACAGGCTTAGAAGATGATCTCGTCACCGGCCGTTGGATTAACTCTTATTATGAAAACACAGATATTAGATTGATGCCAGCTCTCGTAGAAAAAGCAAACAGCAAATATCCAGAAATGAATCTCAAATTGGCTCTTACAGCAGAAGAGTTTTCGCACGCCCTAAAAGAAGTCGTTGAGAGCGGTGCAAATTCTGCCCGATTTATAGTCAATTCGGGAAGCAAAATCCACTTTGCAGTCCTTGATTATCAAAAAGTTGATGACAAAATTTCTTTGATTATGCTTGAACCTACAACATTTCAGAATATCACGGCTTGCAAACTAGGGATAAAAATAAATCAAACCCTTCAATGTCTTCAACTGCCTCCTTATTCTTTTACCACGGCAGAAATGGATATTCAGCGAAGCTCTTCTGAATGCGGGATGTTCAGCTTTAAGCCTTGCCAAAAAGCTTCATCTTGAATCTGATAAATTAGCAAGACTGCACAAAGATAATGTTAAGGGTGTATTATGTGAACCCAATTCATCTGTATCTGCTGAAAAGTTAGATTCCTATCTTCCAACCACTTTTTATAAACACACACAAGGAAGAAGAGGTCTAGAACACTATTTAAAAGCCAATCCCGATGCTGAACATGAAACAGTCAACAAAAAAGGTGAAACTCTGAGAGAGAGATTTGAAAAAAACTTAAGAGAAACAGAGGGAAAAACTGTTTCCGTTTCTTCCCACCAAAAAAGGCTCACTGAATACAAATCTTTAACGATGTAATTGAGGCTTTTTCCATATTCCTATTCATCAAAGAACGAAGAGAGGCTGCTTTACGGCTAAGATTTCTCTAAGCAAACCAGCTTTTGCGTTCATAAAATAAAAATAGCAAACAACTTTCCTCTTAAAGAAAAAGCACCATTGTCCTATAAAAACCAGCCCCTCTTAAAATTGTATCAAAATTCCACAGCTCTTGTTAGCCCAAAGCTCTGTGTAACAATGAGACTCTTTGGATAAGCAAAACGTTTGATACATAAAATATTTAATGCTTTCGTCTTCAGTAAAAGCATATGTCTTGTTTTTCTGAGAGTATCCACTTCGTATCTCAAACACCCCCACATCAATGCCATACGACCAAACAACCGCAATAGACCACACTTATCGTGCATCAACCCAACAGCTGCCCGCACCCCAAGAAGGCTCCATCAAAAACACCAGGACAAGCTCTTAAAATCTACAACCTCTCTTAACGGAAAACACCAGCCCAACCATTATTCCACTTGGCCAACTATTACCCCATTCCCTAAGATGTCACAACCAACCTTTTGATTTCATAAAAGTTTCACATCTCTTCTGTTTTTGAAGCGTGAAAAAATTCATTTTTAATCTGTCAACCAGCCTCACGTTACCGTGAGGCTTTATTTTATGGAGAAGCAAATGAGAAAAATATCAGCAGCAGGGCTTGCACTCATTAAACAATGGGAAGGATTGCGTTTACATGCCTATAAAGATGCCATCGGGGTGTGGACAATTGGCTATGGTCATACCAGCACGGCTGGCAAACCGTTCGTTCACAAGGGCATGATCATTACTGAAAAACAAGCAGAAGAAGTTCTTTCTCAAGATTTAAGACAATTTGAAAATACCGTTGAAAAACATGTGACGGTTTCTTTAACGGATGAACAATTCGCCGCGCTCGTATCGTTTTGCTATAATATAGGAACATCGGCTTTTTGTAATTCGACCCTGCTCAAAAAACTCAATAATGGCGAATATGAAGCCGTCCCTGCTGAGTTACAAAAGTGGACTAAAGCAGGAGGAAAACGTCTTCACGGTTTAGTGCACCGTCGTGCAGCAGAATCGGGATTATGGGCAAAAGGAGCTTATGTTTCTCCCAACTACCAAACTGTAGAAACGCAAGCTCCAATGGGATTTTTCAAAGCAGAAGCGCTTATACCGATTATTGGTTCTTTTTCTGGACTTGGGGGCTTATTGGCAGGCAATGGTCCCATCCAATGGGCATTAGCAACCATTATGGTTTTAGCCGCCTGCGTTGGCATTTTCTTTGTGGCAAAACGGTTTCGGGAGCAGCGCTTATGATGTGGTGGTTGAAAAAAAATCTGATGATAACAGGAGCGGCTCTGACCGCTTTTTTTATCGCTTTAGCAAAAGCTTTCACTCTTGGAAAGAAAGTTGAACAACAAAAGCAAATAGAAAAAACGCTAAAGTCATCAACAACACGGCTAGAGGTGGAAAATGAAATTAATCAAAAAAGTGATGCTGATGTACGCGCTTCTCTTACTCACTGGTTGCGCGATAAAAACAATCAATGAGCCTTTTTCTTGCGTTGGTTGGATGCCCATTTATTTAGACAAAAAAGATCTCAATATCATCAGTTCAAATCTCGCAAGAGATATTTTAAAGCATAACAAACAAGGGGAAGGCTTGTGTGGGTGGAAACATGGCTAGAAAAAAAACAGAAAAACAAACAGAGCTTACAGAAAAGGAAAAAGAAATCCTACAAGAAATCATCACAACGTATAAAAGTGTAAAAATGATGTCACGCTATACGAAGTGGATTATATTCATCATTTTCTTATTAGCACTTGATTTTTCACGGATCATAGATGTGCTGGGAAGTATTTTTACACAAAAATCGAATATTCAGCTCTAAAATAAATAAAAAACGTGAGACGTGTTAAATCTTTTAAAAAGATAAAAAGCCATTCGTTATTTTTTGAAAACATGGAGATTTTATTGATGATTTTTTCATGTCTCACGAGAATTTTTTACACGCCTCATAAACGTCGTGCTCTTCACAAACGCTTTCATGAAATGAATTTAGGGGTATGAAGAGAGATTTTTAACCAACGCGTAAGTCAGCAACTTTGGTAACATAAGAAAAGGATCATACCAACGTACATTTTTTTAATAAACTATTGATATCCAAATGATTTTATACTCTTCATAAATAGCATTGCCAAGAATTTGTATTAAAAGATATTTCTTTTAAAGAAGCGCATAAACAAGCAATGTAATGGTAGCCTTACATAAAGCCTCTCATCTTTACGTTTAATAAAAAAGCAAGCTGGCTCCTCCCACCCTCTCAATGCCCTTATGTCCTATGCATAAAGGTCAAGTTGAAGAGAATATATGGAAAATCCTTGGCTCGAAAATATGAAAAGAAAGCATGAGGATACAACAGAGTTTCGCGTGCCTTTATCATCAGAAGCATTAAAAATTCTAACACAAGCGCGCCTACTGTCTTGTCATGATTTTTTCGGCTACCTGTCATGGTCCCCTTAGCTCAAAAATTGCTCCCCACTTAAGAATTTTCTGTCACAATATAGGCAACAAACAGAACTTGAGTATAACAACATGGGTTTGGCTCTAGGTGATGAGCTTACCGAAAAAAAGATGAGAGCAAGGCGAAAAATTAGCTTTTATCTTTAAGCTTCTCAAATGGAGCAGTCTCCTCATTCCAAAAACTACCCAAACAGAAAAATGCTTGTCCCAGTATATAAAAGCCCTTTAACAGAGAAAACCCTTATTTTTTCATACAAAAGCTTGAAATACCAGCATCTTATTCATAAAAAAACAAACCAGCCCCATCATGCTCTTTTCAACTCTGTCTTTCCAACGCTCAATAGGTACTAACTCTTAACTACTGACTCTTCTTAACTACTGACTTTTAATGATTACGTTGGTTCATAAAAACCGTAGTGACCTCTCACCTTATGAAGCACAAACACAGGATTTTTTAACGGGGCATGCATAAACCTGAAATGAAAAAATAGAACTGTATTAGGAATAAATTACTATAAATCAAAGAGTTATATTTTTATTAGCACAATATTTTCAAAGGAAACCACGATCCCCGCACAATAGAAACATTTCATAAAAACAAGAGAAAAAGCCAAGAACCGAGAATGAGATTCATTCACAATAACGGTAGATCAACCAGTGGAGAATAGAACAATCCTATAAGATAAAGAAACTGTCATAAAAGGAAAAACTGTATGAAACGTGAAAAAGCATAAAAAAACGGGCACAGAAGACCCGTTTCTTTATTACGTCTATGGAAAAGAGCTTAGAAATCCATTCCACCCATTCCGCCCATTCCACCAGCAGGCATCGGAGGCATTGGTGTATCTTTCTTTGGAACTTCAGCAACCATTGCTTCTGTTGTGATCAGAAGGCTCGCAATTGAAGCCGCATTCTGAAGAGCAGAACGCAAAAACTTTCACAGGATCAACAATTCTTGAAAGCAATCAAATCACCAAATTCACCGGTTGAAAAACATGAAAAAGCATAAAAAAAACGGGCACAGAAGACCCGTTTCTTTATTATTTCTATGGAAAAGAGCTTAGAAATCCATTCCACCCATTCCGCCCATTCCACCAGCAGGCATCGGAGGCATTGGTGTATCTTTCTTTGGAACTTCAGCAACCATTGCTTCTGTTGTGATCAGAAGGCTCGCAATTGAAGCCGCATTCTGAAGAGCAGAACGCACAACTTTCACGGGATCAACAATTCCCAAAGCAATCAAATCACCGAATTCACCAGTTGCGGTATTGTAACCATAAGTGTCAGCATTATTTTCCAGCACTTTGCCCACAATAATAGCGGCTTCTTCACCAGCATTGCTTGCAATCTGGCGCGCTGGTGCTTGTAGAGCACGACGAACGATACTAATACCAGCTTCTTGGTCAGGATTACTTCCCTTAACGGTCAACGCATTTGCTGCACGCAACAATGCGGTACCACCACCAGCAACAATACCTTCTTCAACAGCAGCACGTGTTGCATTCAAAGCATCATCAACACGGTCTTTCTTTTCTTTCACTTCAACTTCTGTTGCACCACCCACACGGATAACAGCAACACCACCAGCGAGTTTAGCAAGTCTTTCTTGCAATTTTTCACGGTCATAGTCAGAAGTTGTTTCTTCAATCTGAGCCTTGATTTGATTGACGCGAGCAGTAATTTCACTCTTTTGTCCAGCACCATCAATAATGGTGGTGTTTTCTTTAGAAATATTCACTTTCTTTGCACGTCCAAGCATATCCAAAGTGACATTTTCAAGTTTAATGCCCACATCTTCAGAAATAACCTGTCCGGATGTCAAGATAGCGATATCCTCTAACATTGCTTTACGGCGATCACCAAATCCAGGAGCTTTTACAGCAGCAATTTTCAAACCACCACGCAATTTGTTGACAACGAGCGTTGCCAAAGCTTCACCTTCCACATCTTCAGCGATAATGAGAAGTGGTTTTCCAGACTGAACAACAGCTTCAAGCACAGGAAGAAGAGATTGCAAATTAGACAATTTCTTTTCGTGAATGAGAATGTAAGGATCATCAAGATCAGCGACCATTTTCTCAGCATTTGTGACAAAATAAGGGGAAAGATACCCACGGTCAAATTGCATTCCTTCAACGACTTCTAATTCCGTTTCAGCAGTTTTAGCTTCTTCAACGGTAATGACGCCTTCATTGCCCACTTTTTCCATAGCATCAGCGATCATTTTACCGATTTCAGCAGCGCCATTAGCGGAAATTGTTCCCACCTGTGCAATTTCTGCTGAAGTTTGGATTTTTTTTGCTTTTTTGAAGAGGTTTGCCACCACTTCTTCAACAGCAGCATCAATCCCACGTTTAAGATCCATTGGGTTCATGCCCGCAGCAACAGCTTTAACACCTTCTTGCACAATAGCTTGTCCTAAAACAGTTGCTGTTGTTGTTCCATCACCAGCAATATCATTGGTTTTAGAAGCAACTTCGCGCAACATTTGTGCACCCATATTTTCGAACTTATCTTCCAGTTCGATTTCCTTTGCAACGGATACACCATCTTTTGTGATGCGAGGCGCACCGAATGATTTATCAATCACCACATTGCGACCTTTAGGGCCGAGTGTCACCTTAACAGCATTAGCAAGGATGTCGACACCGCGCAACAAACGCTCACGCGCTTCACGGCCAAATTTGACTTCTTTAGCAGCCATTTAATTTCTCCTTGGAGTTTTCTCAAAATAGTACACAATGAAAAATTAAGCGCTTCAATTAGCCCATAATTCCCATAATGTCAGATTCTTTCATAATGAGGAGGTCTTCCCCATTAATCTTGACTTCAGTTCCAGACCATTTTCCAAACAAAATACGGTCTCCTGTTTTGACTTCTAAAGGCACGCGCTTTCCGTTATCATCGAGAGCGCCATTGCCAACAGCAATCACTTCGCCTTCTTGGGGTTTTTCTTTTGCTGTATCAGGGATGATAATCCCACCAGCCGTTTTATTTTCAGATTCAACCCGACGGACAACGACACGGTCGTGAAGTGGGCGGAATTGTATATTAGCCATGTTTTAAATCCTTAAAACTGAACATAATTGCATTAATCTTAAAAGTTCTTGCTAGCACTCTCAAACTACGAGTGCTAGCATGTGTTAGATATAAAATCGGCATCTCTCAATGTCAAGAATAGCCATAAAAATAATTTCTCTAAATGAAGCTTGAAAGTCTTGCCTCTTATTGCACTTTCGCGTTATCTATCTTTTTTGAGAACCCGTGAACAAAAAAGGATCTTAATCATGGTTGAAACACGTCAGGAAACGGATAGCTTTGGAACGATTTCGGTACGTCAAGATCGTTATTGGGGCGCACAAACTGAACGTTCTCTGCATAATTTTAATATTGGCAGTGAAAAGCAGCCTCTTGCCATCATCTATGCCTTAGTCCTTGTCAAAAAAGCAGCAGCGATTGTAAATATGGGCAAAGGAAAACTACCAGAAAATATTGGAAAAGCAATTATTGCCGCCGCTGATGAAGTGCTTGCTGGCGATTTTGATACACATTTCCCACTATCCGTCTGGCAAACAGGTTCTGGCACACAAAGCAATATGAATGTCAATGAAGTCATTGCTAATCGTGCTAGTAAGATTTTGGGAGGAAAACTTGGAAGCAAAAAACCAGTTCATCCCAATGACCATGTCAATATGAGCCAATCATCGAACGATTCCTTTCCCACGGCGCTTCACATTGCCACCACGTTGCAAACACGCCAACACTTACTGCCAATCCTTGAAGCTCTTATTGCGACATTAAAACAAAAAGAGCAAGAATTTGCAGATATCATTAAAATCGGCCGCACCCATACGCAAGATGCAACCCCTTTAACCTTAGGGCAAGAATTTTCAGGCTATCGTGCCGCATTAGAAGCCAATCTTCAACGCATTGAAAATGCTCTAACCGATGTCCAAATGCTTGCTCAAGGTGGTACGGCTGTTGGCACAGGGCTGAATGCGCCAAAAGGTTTTGACGTTGCTTTTGCGCAAACAATGAGCACTCTCACAGGAATAACATTCCAAACTGCCAGCAATAAATTTGAAGCACTTGCCCATCATGGCGCCCTTGCGCATTTCCACGGAAGCTTGAATGCTCTCGCTGCTGATCTGTTTAAAATTGCCAATGACATTCGGTTTTTAGGCTCTGGTCCACGTTCCGGTTTAGGGGAACTCAGTCTTCCTGAAAATGAACCCGGATCTTCTATTATGCCCGGCAAAGTCAACCCCACGCAATGTGAAGCCTTAACCATGGTTGCATGCCAAGTTTTTGGTAATCACACCAGCGTAACCTTTGCCGCAAGCCAAGGACATTTTGAACTCAACGTTTATAAACCTGTTATTGGCTATAACGTTTTACAATCAATTACCCTTCTTGGTGATTGCATGCGTTCTTTTGATATGCATTGCATTCAAGGATTACGGGCCAATCGTGTTCATATTCACTCGCTCATGGAGCGCTCACTCATGTTAGTCACAGCTCTTGCACCAGAAATTGGCTACGAAAAAGCTGCTGAAATTGCCAAAGCAGCGCATAAAAATGATACAACTTTGCGCACCGAAGCATTAAAAGCAGGCGTTTTTGTAGAGGATTATGACCGATTAGTTGATCCCAAAAAGATGATTGCTCCCCAATAAACAACCCACCAAAAAAGATGCAAACATCTTAAAACAAATTTTTCTGTCAAAAGATCGGGGTGTAACCACCCCGATGATGACCGATAACAATTACCCACAGCGTTCATTTTAGGCTCTGATCCGCATTTATGCTATGGGTGGTTTTGTTGCTTATATTGTACTTAAAAAGCACAACGATTTTGAAAAGGAATGGATAATCATAGCTCAACACCCAATAGCTATACTGGCAGAAAGTGATTTAAATGGATATGACCTTAAGGTGTTTTTCATTCTAGCTTCGCGTCTTGATTTTGAAAATCTATTAGCTATCAACGAAACAGAATTAGCTCAAAAAAATCGGTGTTATCGGTATTAATAGACATAATTTCAATCGAAGTATAAAAAGATTAATGAATTCATCGTAGTTACGCTTTACAATGTTATCATTATTGATAACATTGGGTAGATAACTCTTATCTCAATGAGATAATGTGTTTATTTATAATGATAATCTAGCGTTATCCATATTGAACGAGAATCCTAAATACCGTAAGATTTTCTCATTTTAAATCGGTCCCATGTTGCATCAATCAAAATCACTGACTTGCACATCACAAACGCAATGAATGTATGAATAGAAATTGTATCCGATAAGGACAAAAACACCTCTAATGAACCACCTTAAGTGCCAAGGACTGTCACAACGGACAAAGGGACCTGTCACAACATTGTGGAGAGGACTGTCACAACACCCCACGAACTGGCAAATATAGTAATGGTACCGGCTTGCTCCTTTATGAAGCGTAAAAGAGATGCTCAATAGATTTATTATTATACCATTCACAATCGCTGTCATGAAATGGGTTTAGGAACATTGAGAAATGTCTCTTTTATGAAGCGTGAAGATGGGGGTGCTCAATAGAGGAACAGCTGTTGGAACAAAATTCAATGCACCGAAAGGTTTTGACCTTTGCTGAAACAATCCGCTCTCTGACGGGGATGTCCTTGACAGCTCGCAAGAAATTTGAGGCATTTGCCCATTATGACGCCCTCACCCATTTCCACAAAAATCTGAGTGCACGCGCTAATCTGTTTAAAATTGCCAACGACATTCAGTTTTTAGGCTCTCATCCACGTTCCGGCTTTAAGCAAACGGAACGGAGAGTTTATCCGTTTTACATGGCGCATAAGAAAACTCATGAGACTTGAGATTCTCGCACTTTACTCCTTCTTATTCTTCGTATTCCATTCAATCAATCAAAACTATTCGCTTGGATTATCATAAGCAAAAGTGGCATATAGATAAAAAAGAAATAAAGTCGCTCATCCCCTCAAGTGCTCAAAAGGCTACCGCAATACAAAGCTACGCAATATCAGAAACGAGCAAAGAATATGATGGTGCCAATATGCATTTTTTACGATCAATTGAATATGTAAGCACATTGATGTCAATCATAATGGATAATACATTTAATAACAAAAAGTGTTTTAATATATATAAAATAATGTTTTTTAAATAAATAAAAAGCTTGTTTACTATACTATAATTTTTTCTAAAACACAGAGAACACTGAAGGCGTATATAAAAAATCCTGAAAAATCAATATAAACGCGGGATAATAGCATGAAAACAAGTTTTAAGAACGCTTCAATATGGTTAATTATATATTTTATACGTATTTTAGTTTTCATAATGATATTAAGTATAGATTTTTTTAACCAATTTGTATATAATACGATTTGTATCTGAAATAAATTGGGGACGTTTTTATGAAAACAAAATGTTTAGTTGCACTATCTATTTTCACCTTCATTACCGCTTCAACAGCGCAAGCAGCAGATACGGTAATCTTTAAGCAATCAGAACCGAAGGTTTCATTGCAAGATGTTTCATCGTCACGTATTTCACCGGTTACTGTTTCTGCGCCTTTTTCTTGGTCTGGTTTTTATTTTGGAGGACAAATTGGATATTTTTCCAATAAAAATACTCTAAATTACGCACAAGAAGCTAGGGAAGGAAAATGGGCTTGGGTTGATAGAGATTTATCACCGAAACTATCAGGATTGAGAGCAGGTTTGTATGCAGGTTCTAATATTGATCTGGGAGATCTTGTTTTCGGTTTTGATACCGATATGGTCTGGTCTGGAAGGAAAAGCACCCAAACAGACAATGGAAAGAAAATTCTAGATGAATCAAACTCCATTAACATTGCCTTTAAAAAAGCTGGGATTCCTATCATAAAACCTGCAGCTCAGGGTGAAACGATATCCAACTATGGTGACATTGTTGTTAGCAGTGTAACATTGAAAGAAACGTGGTCTGGTGCCACGCGTGCGCGTATTGGTTTTGCTTCCCATCGTCTTATGCCTTATATTGCAGGGGGTATAGCCTATACACAGATGCAATATATCATGTCACTTTTATCAAAATCGCAAGAAGATTCGACAATTTTTGCTTCTGGCAATGTGTTAGATGAGACAAAAACAATGTTTGGTTACACTGTTGGTGGTGGTTTTGATCTTGCAATGACAGATAATATCATCATGCGTACAGAATATCGTTATTCAGATTTTTTTAAAAAGAAATTTGCAAACGATAACCTTAAAATCTCTTCTCAAACGCATGATGTTCGCTTTGGTATCGCTTATAAATTCTAAGTTTTGTAGAAAAATTGAACGATTAAAAAACCCTGTTAAAAACGGGGTTTTTTAATGCCCCTTTCCCCCTAAAAAGACGTAGATTCTAAAAACCAGTACTAAACTGTAAACAAATAGTCACGAAACAATAAAGCCTCTCCCTCTCTTAAAGCAAACTCCTATCCTCTCAGCCTTTCATGTCGTGCATTGGGAATATAAAAGCTTTACCATCATACCACTGGGCGCCATCGTAAAATAAATGAGAGCCGTTATGTAAGAGATATTTCTTTAAAAGAAATATGGATATTGTGCATCAATTGCAGTGTTATAGGATGATGTTGACTTGGCCTCCCCGCTCTTAAAGGATAAAGATTCTAAAAACCCATTTTTAAACACCCATTTTTAAACACCATGTCCGTTTATAAAAGCACAAAAACTCTTGGGGGGATATTGGGGGGATTTTAGCGGGTTTCTTTGGGCTCCTCCTCATGGAATGCCCTTAAACCTAAAGCAAGACAAACACATTTAAGAATATCCAACACACACCGAAAAAAATACTGTAACGTTTCAAGGAAGTATGCCCTATATTACCACACTTCAAACGACAGTATTTTACCGCTATTGTATGCCAGAGTGGAAAGAGGATATTGCGGTTCTCTGTTTATGTAATTTCTGTAACGGGGAGACAGCTTCATTTAGGGAGCACATGAAGTTTTCAAGGTAAAAACCAATTTCCAACCTTACCATTTCCCTCTGCTTTACGACTTTCAAAAGCCTCTAAAGCAAAATCTTTTAAGCCTCTCATGCTCCTGTCTTTTAAAGAGAGGAGATTACGCATTACCTCATGCTGGTGTTTCTCACGGATCTTTTTTGGATCACACCCCTCATGTCATACGACAACGCTTCAAACCAAACACACTCAAATTCAAGACACTTTGGTTGCCAATTCACATGCGTGTTTTAAAGAAACAGCTCTCAAAACCCTCAAGCCCATTTTGCGACAGCACCTACAAGAATATAAAATCTATAGAGCACCATCTCTACACTTCATAAAAGTGCAAGCAGGCACCCCCCCCCATCCATCATACACTTTACCTCCAATGATGCCCTTGAAACGGCATAAGAGGCATTTTTATTCATTTTTTGTAAAATTTCACTCCACGCGAGCTCATCTAGCTTGTAACGTACGAGCGACATGATTTTAGTTGATTTACTATAAGCAGACTTGAAATGAAAGAATCCTACGGTATTCAATGTTTTTCATTCAACATGCAAAACATTGAACACGGTCTATAAATCCCACGTTTTATAACCCCCCATGTTTTATAAATCCCACGTTCTATAAAACAACGTGATGCGCCGTAACAGGATAAAGGAAAATATTTATGAAGTGGTGCGGGTGGTCGGACTCGAACCGACACTCCTCTCGGAACCAGATTTTGAGTCTGGCGCGTCTACCAGTTCCACCACACCCGCACACTGCTATAAAAGACAGGACTATAAAAGACAGACTTGTCGATTATTCCTTTGCACTATATGAAGAAGAACAGATTCGTCAACAGAAGACTTCTCATTTTTTAAGAATTCATATCATTTTCTTATCTATTTTATGAAATACTTTCTTTATTGGATTTCTCTACCGGATTTATAGCAATCTCATTTGTAAAGTCTTTACCTCTTAAACTTATAAAAGCCTCATGATATTAAACAAATTAAAGCTTTGGACGATTTCTTTAGCAAATCGGCGTACAGCACCACACTGGCTTGGTTTCATTGCCTTTATTGAAAGTTCTGTTTTTCCAATTCCCATAGATGTTTTATATATTCCGATGCTGCTTATCCATCAAAAGCGGGTTTATCGCTATGCTTTGATTGCGACGATCTGTTCTGTATTAGGAGGCATTGCCGGTTGGTTTATCGGACATTTTGCCTATGATACCCTTGCCAAACCCATTTTAGAAATTTATGGTAAGGTTGAAAGTTTTGAATCTCTGAAAAATAGTGCAACCCTGCAGTTTCTCATCATTTTACTGATAACATCAGGTTTTTTTCATCTTCCCCCCATCAAGATTGTCACAATTTTGGCCGGTGTTATGAGTGTGCGTCTTGAATTTTTCATTCTTATTTGTATTTTTTCCAGAGGCGCTCGTTTTTATCTTCTCGCGTGGCTGATTAAACATTTTGGGCAAAAAGCAATGAATTTTCTAGTACAGCATTTTAAATGGATTGTTCTCATTGGTTGTGTTAGCCTCCTTTTAATTTATGGGATTTTCATAGCTTTTTTAAACAAGAAGCTTTTATAAGGAACAGACTTAATGGCATGCGTTTTGTCTTCTCACCCACTTTTACACAAGCACCTTCATCTTGAACCCAGCAGAAAAGAACAAAGTTTATGGGCTTTTTTTCTCGCTTTTTGCTTGTCTGCCACAATAGGTATTGCCCTTGGTTTTGAATATTTCGGAGGATATCTTCCTTGCGATTTATGTCTCATAGAGCGTTTTCCTTATTATGGAGCCATACCATTTTTGCTCTTAGCAGGTTTTGGAGCATGTTTTTTTCGCATAACTGCTTGGATACAACTTTTATTTTTTTGTGTTTTTGTCTTAATGTGCATCAGCCTTGTTTTAGCCGTTTATCATGCGGGTGTTGAATATGGCTTTTGGGAAGCTCCCCTCAGTTGTGGTTTAAGCGCAGTCAGAAAAACCTCAGACATTAACCAGCTGCTCAGCCAATTAAACAACATTCATCCTCCTTCTTGTTCTGAAGCATCCGCACGCTTTCTTTTTCTTTCATTTGCCGGTTGGAATGTCGTCTCAAGCCTATTTTTCAGCCTTATAAGCCTCTATATTACTTCAAAAGGGCTCCTTTCAGTCCATAAAAAACTCTAACCATAAAATAGAAACGAAACCGCGTGCACTCGTTCTCTCCAATCGCTTTCCACCAACAACCCTCCAGTCACCAATCCCCACCCAAAACCACCCACCCGCCAAACCAACCCACCAACACCAACGAGTCACCAACATCCCTCCTCTAGCGTTGTACTCAAAAAACAAAAATGAGCAGATACATCCATTTTATGGTTTCACCTCTCTGTACTTATAAGTAACATTTTGATAAAAACTCGTGATAGAAAAGCCGTAAAATAATAAGTGAGGGGACCAGTAAATATAAATGGTCTGCTATGGCTGAAGATAAGAACACAGAGCCTTCTACCCTATCACCTATTTCCTTAGATATAACCAAACTTGAAGAACCATGTGTTATGATGGAACATGATCATAATGCATGGCGCGAGCATATAAAAGAAAGGGATTTAAATGCGCCTTACGAAAAACCACCTCATATAAAACCACGAATCAAATCGGCCCCACGCATCAGACAAGTTTTTTGGTGCGATTTTCCTCATGATTCGATACTCCCTGAATTTTGGAAAAAGCGGCCTGTTTTAGTGCTTTCTAAGAATGCAAAATTATATGGAAATGTGACAGTTTTACCTTTTTCAACGAAATCACAACCCAATAATCCCGCTGCGTATCCAATACAATCTCCTATAGAGAATAAAAAAGCATGGATTATCTGCAATTATGTCACAACAGTTTCTGTAAGTCGTTTAAGTTGCTCACGTACCGTTCCAAGGTTATCCTGCGAAGATTTTCATAAAGTTGTAGCTCTGATGCTCAAATATTTACCGCATTTACAGTATTGACTTTTGAGAAAAATAAGTGTATCTATATCACCATACACGGCATCAGTAATGGTGGCCGCTTCCCCGCAAGGGGAGATAGGAACGAAGGAGTGGGAAACCGCTCCTTTCGTCATTTTTGGTATTTTTTTGAAAACTTTTTAGCCATTTTTGCAACCTTCCCTAGAACATATCCAATATCCCTCCTCCACCGTTGTTGTTTTGAAATATCTGTGATTTGGGATAAGCAGAAAACAATATCCACACCTTGGATCCGGTAAAGTTTCCCATGGAGATTACCGTGATGTTGTCATATTTATCATTTCATTGCACAAAAAACCGTGCTGCCGTTGCTTAAACTTTATATGATTTGCCGCAATGGGAATATCTTTCCAAGATTGAAAAGTTGACAGAATTAATAAACTATGGAAATTACATAAAAGTGTAATACAAAATGTGCAATTGAACACTTTGTATCAACAGCACATTAAACACATGATGAAATTATGCATCATGGGATGCCACGGTGCTTTTTTTGTTTTGTTTAGAGAGTGTAATAAAAAAACTTTTTTGATTAAATCTTTTAAATTTGGATCATTATAATGAAAATCTTTCAAAAAATCGCGTTATATATTGTTACAATAGCCTTTTTCTTTTCACAGGTTTTGGAAGCTAATGCTTATTATTTGAATAGTCATTCTCAAGGTTCTAGTTTTGCTTCTACAGTGTCAAAAGAAAATAAAGTTGTTAAAGCTATTGATATGGTTATGGATCATATTTCAACACAAAGCACTGAACAAGATTTTAAAAAAGGTGTTGTAAAGGTAGGAGTTATGATGGGACTTGCACCAGTACTTTGGGGTCTTATTGCGTATTTTTCATGGTTGTTTTCTAAAAAGCGGGCTCCCTATCGTACACCGGGTGAAAGAGCATCTGATTCTTTTGCGGACAGTGCGTGGATGCTCGTTTAAACAACGTTTCACTTAAATACAGTTTAAACAGTAAGCTTATTTAATACTTAATAACATAAACTGTAATTCAGATTACAGTTTATGTTTTTTTATATTCAATTAATATTGTTAACTTTTCCCCACTCTACATGATAAATAAAATTTGATCAGCTATATTCATAACAATGCAATGCGATAAATTGAACACTGTTTGATATGATAATATCTCTTTCATTTATGCACTCCTACCCTTAAACCTACCCCTGCAATTACAGCACAAAAAACAATTCGTTACACGCTAAAAAATCCACCTAAATGCAAAAGCTATAACAACGCTCAACTTCGACTATTTGAATAACAGCGATCATTCAAACTTTAACCAACGCGATAATACGCCTATTCTAAACGATTTATGTACCACCTCATCCGCAGCACATTGCCAAATATCCGTACATTTCCCCGAAAAATTTTCATACTTTTACGCATAGTAAAAAAAGATTAACTTTAATCATATTGCATTCCTTAAATTTATAAGGAATTGCAAAATGCCCAAAAAAATCAAACAAAAATAGAGAGGTAAGTTACGAAACTACAGGGTAAATTTTACTGCCCAACAACGTCTATTTTTCCCCGTCTGAACAGTCAGAGGAACACTATAAAAATTATTTTCATTGAAAAACAATTACTTATAATCTATGGAAGAAAAGTAAAAATCTCCCCCAGCAAAAGAGATTACCTTCAAAATTATCAAAAAAAACAGCACAATTTTAGTGATCTTTTTATTTTTTTTCTTTTGATAAAATTAATTGGCAGGTGTCTTAGGAGCCCCTCCGGTAGGTTCCCAATTCGCAACAGCCGCTAATTCCTCAATGAGCTTCTCTCTTGGTAAATTATTATCATCCACCAACTTGTACTGAATGGCATTGTCACTAAGCCACTTTATAAGCGTTTTTTTAACAGTTTTACCACCCTCAGCCTCACTCACCGCTTCCCATGCCGCAACAATAGCTGCAAGCTTTGGAGCATAACGTGGATGCGTTGGATCTTGAAACGCATATTTTTGGTCCTTAGTCTCAGCAGAATCATCCTCAGGGAAAAGAATTTTAGGTCTCTCACCACGCGATGAAAGCCATTCTTTTAAATCATCTAAGGAAACAACAGAATATTCACCAATAGGACTCTCGTTCAAAGGCATCCCCTCAAAATCACAACGATAGTACCATTCTACCCTTAATTTTCCCTCTTTTGCTTCTCTTACTATATCACTATAAACAGCTCAGAACAAAGCAATTTTAGCGAGCGGTACTCGCTCCCCTCCTTCATAAATACCACTGTCTTCAAGTCTGTATTCGCCGGTAAATTCACATATGAGTGGATTCAAGCCCGCTATCAATAACGCTGCCTGCGATATTGATATTTTTGGAGAACGTAAAAACCATTCTAAACTTTTATCAATTTCCATATATTCCCCGCCTTTTTCTACGAAACTTAACATATTTTTCAAAACGCTAAGAGCAATCTCCTTCACTACACGGAGATTATCCTCCCCTCACATTGCAACTTATCACACTTTTTAATAATCCCACAATCAAACCCCTCCTTGTGATACACAAGAAAATGATTTGAATTGCTTCAATATAAGAAGTTTTGAAATGAGAAGAATCCTACAGAATTTTGGGCTTTCATGCAAGATATCAGGCAAGTTACAAGGCGATAAATGCCCCTTCATAAAGGGTAAATTTTTATGCGTGATCAAACAATTTGATATGATAATATCTCTTTCATTTATGCACTCCCACCCTTAAACCTGCCCCTGCAATTACAGCACAAAAGATAATTCGTTACACGCTAACAAATCCACCTAAATGCAAAAGCTGTAACAACGCTCAATGCGCGTAAATATCATAAGAATACTGTCTTACACCTCCACAAGCAGAATGAGTGGCGTAAAACTGTACAATAAAATGCCATGCCTATAATGAACCGTTCTAAAGACTGTCGCAACATTGGGAGCTAAAGTGTATGATGATGCCAGCTTGCTCTTTTATGAAGCGTAAAGATTAAGAAGACTCAATGGAGTTTATATTATTTCATGGAAATTTTGCGGCTCTACCCTTCTATACTCTTCACGGGGGCCCCTCGCGAAATGGGCTTTTGTCCCTTGAAAAAGGTCTCTTTTAAAGAATCATTTCAAATTCCAAGAGCTGTTACAGTCTTTTGAACGCATCAAATGAATGATGGTGCTAGCTTATTTTTTTCCATATATTCACAATACATTGAAATGCTCCATTCAAACATCCCTTTAGCAAAATAAAGCACATTGTCTCTTAAATTTTTTCACGCAATTATTTCTTTCATGCGCCCCTCTCGTCTCCATTTGATAAATCTCCTTGTACTTTCTCAGCATCCCATCACCTTTTTTCTCAGTGCAACCTTTTTGTAATTTGTCAGTTTTTAACTTTTAGATTGACTTTCGGTTTATTTTTCTTATGTTTTAGAATTATTCTAAAGTGCAGAGGTACAGAAAATGTTGAGATCGTTTTTTTCATTTGTACAACGTAAAGCTCTGTCCTTTCGTTCAGCACAAAACGTGATACTTAAAGCGCTCAAAATAAAAGAGCAACATGCGGCGCTCTATTTAAAATATGCAAAAGCTCTAGAACCTTATTCCTCTAAAGAAGCCGCGGTTTTTACCGCCATGGGGCTTCAAGAGCTTAAAAATTATCAGCAACTTTTGTGCCTTTCTTGCCATAATCGTGCAAACACTATCGGTTCATTATGTGACAGAACTTCTCTTGTGAAAGGCAAGAGCCGCCATCCCTCCCAAAAAACAACAGCGGCAAATCACACCATAAAAAAACCTTCGAAAACGCAAAGACAAACACTTTTGACTTGGATTCAACCAGGTCTTGCAGGATTAATGGATGGCTCTGTCTCCACCCTTGCCCCCATTTTTGCCGCAGCTTTTGCCACGGGAGACACGCATCAAACTTTTTTGATAGGGCTCTCAGCTTCAATTGGTGCGGGACTTTCAATGGGTTTCACAGAAGCAGCCCATGATGACGGAAAATTATCAGGGCGTGGTTCGCCATTAAAAAGAGGTCTTGCCAGCGGCATTATGACAACATTAGGAGGACTAGGTCATACTCTTCCCTATTTGATCAACTCTTTTTATGTAGCGACAATTATTGCTTTTATCATTGTTTTTTTCGAACTAGGTGCCATCGTCTGGATTCAGAACAAATACATGTCCACTCCCTTTTGGCGCGCCTCTTTACAGGTCATCATTGGTGGTGCTCTGGTTTTTGCCACGGGTATTCTTATCGGTAGTATCTAAAAAATCTTATCTGTAACCATAATTTAGATCTCAAATAAGCGCATGCCCCTAGGCATAAGCCATCCTTGATGATGCCATTATTGAAAAATGCCATTGATAATGTTAGGTGGTGTTGTGGAATATTTTAAGTCAGTAAGAGATGATAAGCAAGCTCTGGGGACAACCTATATCCACACACCTTTATCGACTTGGTTTTATAGATATCTTTTGTTAAAGTATCATTTTCTTCTAGACCTCATATTTTGGAAATGCCTCGATCATGTCGCACACTGAAACCAACGCCCCTCTAAACAATCATCCTGTCTCTTCTCAATCTTCACATGCCCAGACTTTATTTGTTCAGCGTCTTGCACACGGACAAGGTTTAGAACTTCCTTGCTACGCGACAGCGGGTTCTGCGGGTCTTGATCTACGGGCAGCAATTGGAGAAGAAGAAACGCTTGTTCTTACCCCTGGGCAGCGGGCACTTATTCCAACAGGTCTCATTTTTCATTTATCACTTGGGTTTGAAGCACAAATACGTCCACGCTCTGGCTTAGCCTTAAAACACGGCATTACATGCCTCAACACTCCAGGAACAATTGATAGTGACTACCGTGGTGAAGTCAAAGTCCTTCTTATCAATTTAGGCCAAGAAGACTTTTCCATCCAACGGGGCATGCGCATTGCCCAAACAGTCATCGCCCCCGTATCTCAAGTTAATGTTTGCACCATTGAACCAGAGCAAAATACCCAAAGCCATATAGAGAGCCGTGGAACAGGAGGTTTTGGTTCAACGGGACACACTTAAGAAGCTCTGAAAAATCGCTACTCTCAAAATAACACACATACTTATTCCAACCACTCTTTCACTGGAAATTCTTTGAGCTTTTAAAATGCAGAGGGAATGCGCATTTGCTTTCAAAGTTTTTTCACTAAACGCACCTATAAACAAGCATCTCTCAATTACGTCTCGTGCGCTATACAAAACTTCATTATCACCAGATACCCCTCCCCCATAACAAAAACATTGGCATTAAACATTGAGAGCTCACACACCGCTGGTAATGTCGACAATCTATACATCATATTGATTTATAATAATAATGAATTGTCTTGCAACTTAAATGAGAAATCTCAATACTGTAAGATTGTTTCATGGCAAGCCTATTTATATTAAATCAATCAAAAGCATGTTTCTCACATTCCAAACGTGGCTAGCATGCAGATAAAAACTGAAAAAATGCCTACAATAAATAGCACTATCACAACATTGGGAAAAAATATAAATACGATAATGGTGCTCGCTTGCTCTTTTGTTAAGCATAAAGATGGTGATGTTTGATAGGTTTTTTATTATGTTACGGGGGCTTTAACGTTGTACCATTTATGAACACCGCCGCAAAAAAGGCTTTAAGATGTATTAAGACACACAACAATCGCCCTTGGCTATTTTTCTTGATCGCACCTCTTGCGGCAAGATGAGTAGAGCTTAATCCTAAAAAAAACGATTCAATATATGAACCCCCTGCATAATATCAAACCCATGCGTATTTGGTTTAATAAATCCACGGAACCCTCATCAATTTCACTCTACGACTTTGAGTAATATGCTTTGCTTCCTGCAACAAAGGCTGTTTTTTATCACTAATCAGAGACATCAGCTGGAATATTAGCGTTTCCCGCAGGGCTCGTTGTTACGGCATCCACACGCCCCACAACGTTACCACCCGCTCCATCGACAACAGCATCCGCTACCCCTGTTGTTTTATTATTGATCTCACCTCTTGAGACAAGATTGGTAGAGTTTTGCAATCCTACAAGACCGATTTTATTATATCCAGCCATGCGTATTTGATTTAATAAATCGATGACAGTACCATAATCAATTTCGCTATCCGCTTTGATTAAAATTTTTGCCTCTAAATTTTGCGTAGTTTCCCTCAACAAAGCTTCTCTCAAAGCTGCTTGTTCTACAAGATGATCACCAATGTAAAGAGAACGATCTTTTTGCAACGTAACATAAAGAGGTTCATCAGACTGAACCACTGAAGGTGCTTGAGTTATAGAAGGAAGCTGAACGGAAATGACAGACGTTGCCAAAGGCGCTGCAACCATAAAAACAATAAGCAACACCAATACAACATCAATAAAAGGGGTCACATTGATTTCACTTTGCAACCCACTCTCGTCTATATCCCAATCATTATTAAGGCTTGCTTTCATTTTTTATGACTTTTCTGTTGTCTTTGCCTATCAAGTTCACGGCTCAAGAGCCTTTCAAGAGCAGCAGCGATATCGCCTAAATCACTGCGATAACCACTCAAAGCACGCATAAGGCTATTATACATAACAACGGCGGGAATAGCCACAAAAAGCCCAACAGCCGTTGCGAATAAAGCTTCAGCAATTCCAGGCGCCACCACATCAAGTCGCGTTGTTTGAGACTGAGCAATCCCAATAAAAGAGTTCATAATTCCCCAAACAGTTGCAAAAAGACCAACAAAAGGAGCAATTGCGCCAATAGTTGCAAGAACAGCACTTCCACATGCAACACGGCGTGTAGCAGCCAGCAAGCAGCGTGACAAAAGTGAATGAACCCTTTCTTTTAAACCTTCATGAACATCGCGAACCCTAGCATCGCGAACATCGCGGGAAACATCTTCATATTGATTGCTCTCCTCATAAAAGAGAATATCTTCAATCGTTTGTGCCCTTTCCCCTGTACTGGTTTTTTCACCAGAGCTTTCGTTTATCCCTTCAGGAGCAGAAAAATGAACCTGTTGTGCAGAAAGATACACCTCTTTAAGGACTTCTTTGAGAAAAAATACACCAGCCCCTTTGCTTTCTTTCAAGCTAGCTGCCAAACGCGTAAGAGTCTGAGCATTTAGAACCAATTGAAGTTCATGACGTACTCTTCGTTTTACCAAAGTGATCTCAACAATTTTCACAAAAGCAATTGTCCAAGACACAAGTGAAGCAAGTAACAAAATAATGATAACCGCTTTTACCACCCAATCAGCAGCCATAAACATAGAAAGAGGAGAAAAATCATGCACTGTCAATACAGCAGACATATTATCTAAAGGGACTGTTTTATCTAAAGGGACTGTTTCAGATTCCATTTTTATCTCACATTCTTGTGCTCTTATCTTTATTTATGAGCTGGGTCGTCACCCCGCATAGCATCACTGTTCCAAAATGCCACGACCCTTTTAACGTCACTTGTGTATTCCTCTTAAGAAAGAAAACTTGATAAATCAAGTATAGTTTTATTCCACAAGCTCTCTCTTAATTCTAAAGAAATCACTCAAGAAATTTTTCTCTAACAATTCAACAAGTTTATCTTACTCAATCAATTTATTGCATAAATTAGGCAAAATGATAAAGTTACAAGAAATATCGCATATAATATTTTCATTTATAAGAATAATTTATCATCATTCCTGTTAAATGAATTCCTCATATCGCAAAGCTTCTTTCATTTCAGCGGCTCTTTTAAATCCAACAAAATATTTGCTTACATGAAACAAGCAGCAAAAATATCATAAAACTCTTGAAGAAAAGGATACGCACATCTCTAAAAGCCCGTGCACTGAAATACCTCTCCTATCCTAAAATAAAAATATATCTTACGTTTTAAAAAAAAGAACTATCGCAATATCTTAAACTAACCAAAAGTATAATGGGAGAGCGCGCGTTGCCCCCAAATACATAGAGAACAAAGAGCCGCAATATCATTTCTTTTTCTTTGCTTCAAAAACATAAAAATGACATTATTTCTGCCGCAAACTCACAATAACCATGTTTTTTACCTGTCACAAGCCTAAAAAATAAACCTCAACACGCTTTTAAAAAACTTTTATAAAAACTGTGCCATGAGAAACTGAAGAATGGTGCTAAATTCTTGCAAAAGCATAAGACAATTTTTAACAAATGCGACCCTTTACAGACAGAGCATATCGTATAGGAAAGATTTATTTTATCAAAAACAGTTTTAAATTCGACAAAATGAAAGGAACCAAAAAAAGCTTTTGGCGTTACTCAAGCAGTGAAAATTTTCACTCCAATGCAAATGATCACTATGAACACACCAATACAAATATAATGAATCAAGAGGGAAAAATACCATGGCCCATAATAAAACAACACAGCACGATAAATCAGCCGTAGAAAAAGACCAACAAAAAGACCTACAAGGACAATTAGAAAAGTTACGCACTGAAATTTCAGGGATTACCTCAACCCTAACAGATCTTGGTGCAAACAAATTCAACGCCGCCAAAGACAAAGCGGAAAAACTATATCACTCAGCGAAAGAAAGTGGTGAAGACATGATGTCTCAAGCAAAAGACAAAATCAGTGATCTTGAACAAACCATGAATCAATGCGTTCGCAAAAATCCTGGCAAAAGCGTTTTGTTTGCCGCAGGGGTTGGTTTTATTCTTTCTCAATTACTGCGTCGTTAAGCAATGCATAAGTTTATCGCTCCTCTTTTAAACCATCTTGTCGGTGGAGGGCTTAAAAGCACAGTCAAGCAAGTACGCCTTCAAGCAATTTTCTATGGGTTTATTGGCATTTCATTCTTCATGTCTTTGCTTTTTTTATGTACCATCGGTTTTATTGCGTTATGTTCTGTTATGAAGCCTCTTGCCGCCGCTAGTATCATGTTTTTAATTTGTCTTTCTCTTGCGGGATTAGGTCTTATTATCAGTCGCATTCTCAAAACTTATCAACGCTATGACCAACAAAAAAAGACAGAAGAACAACGCCATAAACTCATGACAGATGCGACCGTTTCCAGCCTTGCAGCTCTCAGTCAACATCTCCCTTTTGCCAAATTGAGTGTTCCCATTCTCGGACTTGCAACTTATTTTCTGTGGAAAAAAGATAAAAAAGACCGCTTTTCAGAGTAAAATATGTAAAACTGTCACTCTAAATCCCCCCTCTCAATGTGCTTTCTTTTATGACAAAAGAAAGCACATTTTTTCCTCATAGTTTCTTTAGCTTCTTCAAGTTCCTGAAAAGAAATCCCCTTCATTTTGGTTAAAATTTCCATAGAACCGCTACACTCTCTTTCAGATTGCAACCCATGTTTCATGAACATGGCAACATGAGGCAAAGCTTGCGTTAGAAGTCCTAGTTTAATTTGAAGCAATGTAGTATTTTTTTAAGAAGAGATAGTTTATTTCTGCCTCTCTTTATATTTTCATAAGCCTTTTTTTCATGACCAAAGGTCACGTCATCGATTTGAATTTATTCATATTTTTCTGAACACTCATGTTTGTTACAATGACTATTTTGTTTAGGGGAAAAAACGCGCTCTCCCATAGCGCTGTAGTGAGCAACCTATATGCGTAAGCGAGCTTTAAACACAACAAATTTCCATAACGAACGTTGTCCACCAAGGAGTGCGTGGATTATAATTAACTTTTTTCTGATAAGATTTGCAGTAGAATATTGTCTTGATTTTTAAATAGCGCTTAAGAGGACGCTTTATCAATAATGGTCAATGGGATTATAGCTCCCATGATCTCTTCGCCAATCTTCTGGTTGTTGAAATTGGCTCGACCATAAACCGTTTTGTGCTTTTTGAGCAGCAGATTGTAGAGTTTTATAGTCTGCTGGGGATGGAAAATGATGCTGATCTTTTGTCAACACCATCAACCCTTCTGCCAGCCCCAAACGTGCCAGATCAACCCCATCTACAAAACATTGTGCATAATGAACCTGTTGAATGACACGTGCTTGCCGACAAGTAACATTTTTATCGATTGTTTTTGAGACAAGCCAAGCAGTAACAAAAGCACCACATGGCCACTTAACTCCGTTGCGTAAGGCAAATTGCCTCATTTCACAGCTTTCCACACCATATAAGCGGATATCACGGATAATCTTTTTTCTCCATCCATCATCCACGAGCGTGATCATTTTAAAGGTCACACCACTTGTGACCTGTATAGCACCGGAATAGACCGGCACATTTTCTTCATAAAATTGTGATGCGATTGGTTCTGGATGCAATACCACATTTTGTTGGCTTGCGTCTTGTTGGTTTGCATAATCTATCAATTGTGACTTCGGATTTTGAACGGGGTTTTCTATTGTCTTTTCTGTTCCTTTTAAAAAAGAATTTTGAGTAAGTTGTTCATTATTTTTAATTAAATAAAAGTATCCTAAAATAATAATACAAATTAAGACAATATATTTAGGCGCTGCTCGAAGATGTTTTAAAATTATCATTTTGAATATTACTGTATTTTATTGTTCATTAAATAATAAAAGATTAAATATTGTTAATTTATCGATAGAAAAATTTATTTTTTTCATTTATATGATTCCCGATTAATATTTTGAATATTAATTTTACGATCAACTTAAACATAAAGCGGGGAATTTTTCATGAAAAACATGAATAATTTGTTCAGTTGTGAACATACCTTACAAAAAACTACTCTATCCAACACACAAAAGAAATGGTTAACAGCAGCATTGATGCTGTTTATTGCCTTCATCGCACTGAGTGAGCCAGCATTTGCCGCAGGTGACTTTGGAAAAGTTGAAACTGCTCTTGATCAATTAGTCAAAGCTTTAACAGGAAACATTGCAAAATCGATTGCAACCATTGCGGTTGCTGGTATTGGGCTTGCATGGATTGCTGGTTATGTTGAAATGCGTAAAGCTTTCTTTGTTTGTGTTGGCATCGGCATTGTTTTTGGTGCACCACAAATCGCATCAATGTTTATGTCTTAATTCGCTTGACTCTAGCCTTTCAAAGCCATGAAAGAGCACGACAAGCTAACAGAAGATACGTTATTTCTTGCTTGCACACGCCCTGCAATGATTGCGGGCGTGACGGTGGAAGCTATGGGATTAAATGCGATAGGAACGATGATGTTGTTCATTATGACAGGCAATATTTTTCTTATCACCTTTGGTGTGATGCTGCATTTCATATTCAAGGAAATCCTAAAGCATGACCATAACAAATTTCGTATTCTTCTGACATGGCAAAAGACATCTATTTTTGCCAGAAATTCGAGTCTATGGGGTGGGGGAAGTATTTCTCCATTACGATTAATTCGTAATTATGAGGAATTATAATGAATAGAACAGAGCGCAAACGTGAAAAGCAGCCAGAGGCGATCATTCCTTACGTGCGCCATGTCAATAAACACATCATTGCGCTGGATTCACGCGCTCTCATGAGCGTTATTAAACTTGAAGGCATTAACTTTGAGACAGCGGATATTATTGATCTGAATGTGCTTCACGAACAGCTCAATAATCTGTTTAAAAACATAGCGGATGAACGGATAGCGCTTTATAGCCATATTATCAGAAAGCGTGAAACGATTTATCCGGATGGGACTTTCAGATCGGCATTTGCCAAGCAATTAGATGATAAATATCGCGAGCGGATGGTTTCACAGGAGCTTTATCGCAATGATCTTTATCTTTCGATTTTGTGGAATCCACACGTTGATCAAACGGATAAATTAGTGGAGTTTTTCAAACGTTTAGGCAAAGCCAAGCAAGAAAAGACAGAAGTTGATGCAGAGTCCATTCGCAAGCTTGAAGATATTACCACAAATCTTATTCAAAATTTAGAGCGTTATGGTGCAAGAAGACTGAGCCTTTATGAACATGAAGGTAATATTTATTCGCAGCAAAGTGAGTTTATCCACCAATTGGTGGGAGGTCGTCGTGAACGGACCCCTCTCACATGGGGGACGATAGCTTCGACTGTTTACTCAGACCGTCTCATTTTTGGGAAAGAGATCATAGAAATACGTTATGAGGCGGAACAGCGGTTTGCGGGCATGTTTGGTTGGAAAGAATATCCAGCAAAAACCAGGGTAGGCATGGCGGATGGTTTGCTCACGCTTCCCTTTGAGTTTATTTTCACCCAATCTTTTGTTTTCAAGAGCAAAAACATTGCCAAGCAAATTATGGGGCGCAAACAAAACCAAATGGTCAATGCAGGAGACCGTGCGGGCTCACAAATTATGGAACTTGATGATGCGCTTGATGATCTTGAATCCAATCGTTTTGTTTTAGGGGAGCATCATTTATCATTGGCAGTTTTTGCTGATACGCCGCAAGAATTAGCGGATAATCTTGCCAAAGCGCGTTCTCGTCTTACAGATGGTGGGGCTGTGATTGCGCGGGAAGATTTAGGGTTAGCGGCGGCTTGGTGGGCACAATTGCCTGGCAATTATGCTTATCGCACCCGCTCTGGTGCAATAACAAGCCGCAATTATGCAGCGCTTTCTCCTTTTCATTCTTTTCCGGTTGGAAAAATAGATGGCAATGTGTGGGGACCAGCGGTAGCCTTGATGAAAACCTCTGCTGGTTCACCGTTTTATTTTAACTTTCACTTTGGTGATTTAGGCAATACGTTTGTTTGTGGTCCCTCTGGTTCTGGGAAAACGGTTATTGTCAATTTTCTTTTAGCGCAACTTCAAAAGCATGATCCCAATATGGTCTTTTTTGACAAAGATCGGGGTGCAGAACTTTTTGTCAGAGCGGGTGGCGGCACTTATATGCCCTTGAAGAATGGTAGACCGACAGGCATAGCACCGCTAAAAGGCTTAGACTATAACAATCCAGCAGATAGAGTTTTTTTACGCCAATGGATTATAAAGCTTGTTTCGTCTGAAGATCAAAAGATCAGTGAATCAGAAAGACAAGACATTACGGCGGCTGTTGACCAGCTTGCCTTGTTACCAAAAGAACAACGGACGATCTCTGCCTTACAAATGTTTTTTGACACCACGCACAGAGAGGGGATATCGGGTCGTTTAGAAAGATGGTGTAAAGGCAATGCCTTAGGGTGGGTTTTTGACAATCCTGATGACGACATTGGCATTGATGCAAAATTTATTGGTTATGACATGACGGATTTTTTAGACAATAATGAAATTCGTCCACCATTGATGATGTATCTTTTTCATAGGATTTTGTCTCTAATTGATGGGCGTCGTATTATCATTGTCATTGATGAATTTTGGAAAGCCTTAGAGGATGATTCCTTTAAAGCCTTTGCGCAAGACAGGCTGAAAACTATTCGTAAACAAAATGGTTTGATGTTGTTTGCAACGCAATCTCCCAAAGATGCGATCAATTCGACTATTGCTCACACCATTATAGAGCAATGCCCCACACAAATTTATTTTCCTAATCAAAAGGGCAATCATGGGGATTATGTAGAAGGTTTTAAATTATCGGACAGAGAATTTAACCTGATACAATCAGAATTAAGCCGTGAGTCACGGCGTTTTCTCATCAAACAAGGACAAAGTTCAGTTGTAGCAGAACTAAATTTACGCGGCTTTGATGATGAAATAGCCATTTTAAGTGGCACCACCAAGAATATTGAACTCCTAGAGACCATTATGGATGAAGTTGGACAATCTCCAGAAAAATGGCTTCCTATTTTTCAAGAAAGGTCAAAGCAATGAAAAAACTTTTATTGGCAACAGCCGTCTATGCAGCTTCATTTGGCTTTCAAACAAATGCATTCGCTATCATGGTATATGATCCCGCGGCTGTTGGACAAATAATGAAACAAGTCCAGCAAGGCACACAACAGCTTGGCAAATTGCAAGAACAAATTCAACAAGGCAAACAACAGCTTGACCAATTAAAGAGCCAACTCGATCAAGCGAAACAATTATATAACTCCCTAAATGTCAAGCCTGACATTTCGGGATTGAAAGAGATGTTTAACAAGCAAGGGAGCAGTGGCGCCCTTCCTTCAGATTTTAACCACTTTCAACAATCGATGGGCAGCGGTGGTGGCGGTGGTGGCGGTGGCGGCGGTGGCGGCAGCAAAAACACGCAAAAATGGCAAGAAGAACTTAAATACAAAGAGCCCTCAGGGGGTGCTGGATCAAAAGAGTCCGTGGATGCTTTTTACGCACAGGAAGTGAAAAAAGCTGAACAGAACACGGTAGGACAAGCAGCAAAAGGCCAAGACGTCTACGAAGAAGCCAGTGAAACACAAAAAACCATTACCAAGCTCCTTGACGAACTTGGAAGTACTGAAGATGCGGGTAAAATTCAAGGCATTCAAGCACAATTATCAGCGATACAAGCAAAACTCCAAACACAAGTTCTCCAAATGCAAGCCGCCGCGATGATTCAACAAGCAGAGTACAAAGCTGCCGAACAACGAGCTTACGAAGAATTTTCAGCGCGATATGCAGATTATGCAAAAAAACTGCGTGGTCAATAAACGAGAAAAAAGAGGGGCTTGAATATGAACAAGATCATCATAACAACATTGCTACTTTGCACAGGGCTCATCACGGCTGGGTGTGAAAAAACCTATAGCGTCGCAGAATTTAAAAAAAATGAAAGCTTAATAAGAGAGTTTCAATGGAAGTGTGGAGCTTCTGATAATTCGAAAAATTGTCAAAATGTGCGACAAGCCGCGAAGGAACTTGATGAAGAACATTCTAAGAAAGCGTTAGAAAATTATAATAAAGCTCTAGAGAAAATAAATAAAAGGCGAGAAGAACGAGAAGCAGAAGAGCGCGCTAAAGCTAAACAACAACAGGACAGTCATTAATCATGAATAAAGTTCTCATAACAACATTGCTACTTTGCACAGGGCTTATCACAGCTGGATGTGAAAAAAACTATAGCGTAGCAGAATTTAAAAAAGATAAAAATTTACGCTTAGAGTGGGATGCTAAATGTGGATTCGCAGGAACTTCAAAAAATTGTGAAAACATGCGGTTAGCATTTTTAGAACTTGAAAAAGAATATGAAGCAAAAGCTGAAGAAAGAGAGCGTGAAGATGATGAAAAGTTTCAAAAAATGATTAGAGATTCCGAAGCCGAAATGAGAGCCAGACTTCAAAAAATGGAAGCTAATACTAAAAAAAAATTAGCTGAACAAGAAGCAAAAGAACGCGCTGAAGAAGAACAAAAAACAAAATAACGATTAAATTATTAAAAATACACAATGAATAGCGGAGCATCTCAATGGCTGTAGAAAGCAAAGGCGTATTTTCTTATATCGACAATATGTTAATGGATCCCATTACAAAGACAATGAATAGCACCATTACACATCGCTATTGCGCTTTAGCTGCTCAACTTAAAGAGCTTCGTACACTCTATAATATATTTATGGCAACATTATGTCTGTGCCCTAGATTTATCATCACTGGTTATAAAAACCGATAACACAAGCATAATTTAAAGATTATGCTCAAACCTCAAAAACTGAAAGAAAGAAGGGGAAATATCTATGAATAAAGTTCTCATAACAACATTGCTACTTTGCACAGGGCTCATCACCGCTGGATGTGAAAAAACCTATAGCGTTGCAGAATTTAAAAAAAATCCAAAATTATTTGATGAATGGGTCACGAGATGTGGAGGGATAGGAACTTCAAAAAATTGTGAAAACCTAAGAGTAGCAGGCGCTGAACTTGAGAAAGAACGTCGGGCAGAGATTGATGAACATAATCGCAAAATAGATGAAGAATTTAAAGCTAAAATGAAGGCTAAACTTGAAAAAATTGAAGCTGACACTAATAGATTGCGAGCCGAACGAGAAGCAAAAGAGCGCGCTAAAGCTGAACAAAAAGCGAAAGAACAGGCTGAACAGAACCAACATAATAATTGAATCAGAAATGATCATATTTGCAAAAATTAGATAGAATGGACGTGCAATGGCATTCGAAAAAATAGCTTTCTTTATCACAGCAGAAGATATGTTAATTAAACCTATTGTAAAGATAATGCATAACTCCGTTGAACATCTCTCATCGGCTTTAGGTACTCCACTTAAGCTGTCTTGTACAATTTACATTATATTTATTGGGTACAATATCATCTCAGGGCGTTCTTCCATGCCACTGTGGGAATTTATAACGACAGCTTTCAAACTTGGCATCATTGTTTCACTCACTACAAAGGCTGCTCTTTATAATGAGTGGATCGGGGATTTATTTTTCAATAGTCTGCCTAATGCCATTGCACATGCCACACAAGGTACAATACACTCAGATAAAAATATATGGGATGATCTGTTAAACAAAGCTGTTTCACATATTTTTGATGCAACAAAATCTTCATCATGGCTTGCATTGGGTGCGTATCTTATTTCATGGTTTTATGCTTCGCTCTGTTACACAATTGCTGCTGTTTTTTGCCTAATTGGTTTTATCGTCACAATGTTTGCTAAGCTGGGTTTATTTCTCGTCTTATCAGTGGGACCGCTCTTCATAAGCCTCTATATGTTTTCATCAACAAGAAGGTTTACAGAAGCATGGTTAGGACAAGTTGCAAACTTCATCATACTTCAGATATTAGTCATCTTGCTTGGTAGTATGTATATCGATCTTGCAATGAGCGTCTTTACAAAAGACATTAAAGATCTCATGTTTGCCTATGGAGAATTCTTCGTGGTTGGCATTGGTGGTATTTTTCTTTTCTTCAACTTACCTAGCATGGCTTCCGCTTTAGCCTCTGGGGGTGCATCCCTTACAGGCTCAGGCGGAGCTAAAACGATAACGAACGGTGCAAAAAAAATAGGATCACTAATAGCATCATTAGCAAAGGTCTAAGTTCAAATGCGGGAATTTAAAAAAATTGGGATTATCTTACCATTTCTCTTTCTCAGTGGCTGTGTGTCTTCACCAAACACACTGAAGTCACTCCCAAAGTGTGATGGATATTCTAAACGTCCACTCAACAGATCAATGTGGAATTGGGAAGGGAAAAAACCCACGCCCACGCCCATTATCATCAGTAACAACACCCCTTCACCCCTAAAAGAAGGCAAGCTGGAAATGCTTCTGGCACAAAAATTAACGGATGAAGAAATCAAATCTTACAAAAATTGCGGGCAAAAAGCATGAAAGAAAAAGATATAGAACAATATATTGCTGAAGCACGCTCGTTTGATCAAGATCGCATGCTCGCCTCACGCCGCACCACCCGCGTCTCGCTTGCCATTGCCGGCATCGCGGTTGCTGTTGCAATAATGTCTTCTCTCGCGGTCATCACCCTCACACCCCTTAAAACCGTGGAACCCTTTGTCATTCGCGTTGACAACTCAACCGGCATTGTTGAAGTCGTAGAAGCCTTAAAAGAAGGTCCAACAAACGTCGACGAAGCCATCACACGCTACTTTGCTGCAAAATATGTCCGCTCCCGTGAAGGCTTCACCACAGAAGAAACACAACACAACTTCCAAACCGTCTCCCTCCTCTCTTCTTCTGAAGAACAGGAAAGATTTGCCAGCTGGTATGGAGCAAGAAATCCCCAAAGTCCTCAAATTCTCTATAAACACGCCGCTGTTACAATAACAATAAAATCAATCTCCTTTATCAATGACGATGTTGCCCAAGTGCGTTACTACAGAACCATTCATGACAACGACAACAACAAAGAATTCATCACCCACTGGGTTGCAACACTTACCTTTGAATATATCAATGCCCCTATCTCTGTCCAAAACCGTTTGATAAATCCTCTAGGGTTTATTGTTAGTGAATATAGAACCGATCCGGAAGTGGTCAACTGATCATGACAAAAAAAATTCTTTTTTTCATTCTTAACATCGCTATTACCCTTTCTTTAACGCCTAGCCATGCCAGTATTTTTCCCACTCGTGCGCCAAGCGATAGCCGCATTCGCTTTATCAACTATGATGCCTATAATGTCACAAAAATTATTGGCTCCATACGCTCATCGGTACAAATAGAATTTTCTCCCAATGAAGAAATTGCTCATGTAGCGATTGGCAACAGCGTTGCATGGGAAGTTGCACCAGCGGGTAATATTCTTTTCCTCAAAGCGCGAGAAGTCCAACCCATTACCAATCTCCAAGTCGTCACCACAAAGCTTGATGGCTCAAAGCGCTCTTATCAATTTGAACTCATCATTAAAGATGGAGAAATTTCATCTGGACAAGAAACATATTTCCTTGTGAAATTTCGCTACCCACAAGAGGAAGCAGAACAAAGAAGACTCGCAGCCCTTATGCGACAAGAAAAACAACAAGCCCAGCGTATCGATAATGTCTTCAACGCTTCTGAAACCTACGGACCTCGCAATTGGGCTTACACCGCTCAAGGCTCTATCACTCTTGAACCCTCCTCTGTTTATGACAATGGCAAAACCACAACATTTACATTTCCAGACAACCAAGAAATCCCTGCCATTTACATTGTCAGCAATGACGGTACAGAATCGCTGGTTCCCAAAACCACAAGAGGCAACATGGTGATTGTCCATGCCATTAGCGCACGCTTCACCCTAAGACAGGGAAAAAACGTCCTATGCGTCTTTAACGAAGCCTATCAACCAAAAGGCACAAATCCAAATACCGGAACAACCTCACCATCTGTTGAACGTAAAATTGCATCAGATCTTTAAATAAGCGGGAATTGAAGGGGACAACACATGAGTGATAAACCAATCATCGAAGATCGCGGATCTATTGGGGATGGCAAAAACAATAGTGCCAAAAGCGCTGGCAAAAAAATAGTTGTCGCAATAGCCTGTATAGGAATCTGCGGCTATGTGCTCTGGAACATCTTATCCTCCCCCACAGAACAAAAAGACACCGCAAAAGCTCATAAAAAACAAGAAAAAAGCTTTCACAATTCCCTCGCCCCTTTAGAGCTCGCGCCCTCTGACCCGCGTGCAAACATAGCGCCAATAACCTTACCACCCCCACAACCACTCGCACAAGAACCCAAAAAAGATGACCCATTACTTGATGCCGCAAGACGTGCCCCTGTTTTAGCTTTTGCCAAAGGCTCTAAATCTCAATTAAAAGACATCGTCAACACGACTCTCAACCCCCTTGAAAAATTCCATGCCCTTGAAAATCTCGCGAATGCGCAAAATTCTCCTGCCCTTCAAGACACACAAAATTTTGCAACCCTATTAAAGCCTACCAAAACAGAAGAAGCAAAAGCAAAAGCAAAACTCATCGGCAATAGAAACTTTATCATCGCCATGGGAACCTCTATTCCCTGTATCTTAGAAACCGCATTAAACAGTGAGCAACCAGGCTTTGCAAGCTGCATCATCAACCGTGATATCCTCTCTGACAATGGGCGCGTTGTTTTGCTTGATAAAGGAACCCAAGTGATTGGCGAATACCGCGGAGGGATAAAACAAGGTCAATCTCGCCTCTTTGTGCTCTGGACAAGAGCAAAAACCCCAACCGGTGTCATCATCGACCTTGCCTCACCCGCAACCGACAGTTTAGGCAGAGCCGGTTTTGATGGCAACATCAACACCCATTGGTGGGAACGCTTTGGCTCTTCCCTTTTACTCACCGTTATTGATGGTGCCACAACAGTTTTAACAAATAAAATAGTAGGCAATTCCAATAAAGAAGGTTCAAAAAACTCTGGAGGCGGCGGTTTTGAAGGCGCAAACAACACTGGAAAAGAGTCCGCCAGTATTGCCCTTGAAAATCAAATCAATATTCCTCCTACCTTAGAAAAATTTCAAGGCGAACTGGTCAACATCTTTGTAGCAAAAGATCTCGATTTTTCCTCTGTCTATAAACTAGTCGTAAAGAGCAAAAGAAACCGCTCTACTCCCAGCTATTCCTTTTTTCATTAAGCCAATAAAGTCACATTATGCCATCAGCAAAAAATGCAGAACGCGCCTCCATCGTTTTAACAAAATTAAAGATCTTAGATGACTTCCTCAATAATGACAATTTATTTGAAATTGTTATCAATCGCCCTGGCGAAGTAATCGTTGAGGGTCCCAATGGTTGGCAAACCCACATCTTAAAAGAACTAACCTACAGCGAACTAGAAGGGATTGCAAAAGTTGTTGCTGCCTACACAACACAAAAAATCAGTGTAGAAAACCCCGTTCTCTCCGCAACACTGCCAAACAACGAACGCATACAAATTGTTATGCCTCCAGCTGTTGCAGCCAATACCATTAGCATGACCATTCGTAAACCTTCATCACGCACTTTTTCTCTTGAAAGTTTACATGAAAACAATCTGTTTTCTGTCGCCCAAAACACCAGTTTCACACCTACGCAACAAATGACAGAACGGTTATCCGAACTCTCTGATACAGACAAAGAGCTAACAGATCTCTTTATCGCCAAAGACTTTTGCACCTTTTTAGAAAGAGCCGTTATTACACAACAAAATATCTTAATATCGGGCAAAACCGGTTCCGGGAAAACAACCCTCTCCAAAGCTTTGATTGCAAAAATCCCTGACTATGAACGAATTCTCACCATTGAAGACACGCCAGAACTTGTCGTTCCGCACGCCAACAAAGTCCAACTTTTTTATTCAAAAGATAACCAAGGCTTAGCAAAAGCAGGCGCAAAAGAACTGCTTGAATCTGGCTTACGCATGCGCCCCGACAGAATCCTTCTACAAGAGCTGCGTGATGGTACAGCCTTTTACTACATCCGTAATGTCAATTCTGGTCACCCCGGCTCCATTACCACCGTCCACGCCTCAACAGCACTTGCAGCCTTTGAACAAATGACCCTTTTAGTAAAAGAAAGTGACGGTGGTGGTAATTTAGCACGCGATGATATCCGCGGCTTATTAATCTCGATGATAGATGTCATCATCCAATGCAAACGCCTTGAAGGAAAATTTCGTGTAACAGAAATTTATTACGACCCTTTCAAGCGCCGTGATGCTTTTTAAAAACTGTCGAAATCACTTAAATAAATCATTCATATCTTTCGCGAAATATACATCTTATCCTTTTTTACTCTTTTCAAAAGTTTTAAGCGTTTCCGCATTAGAAACAGCCATATCAAACGGCAATCCTCTTTCATCAACAACTTTTGTCAAAGCAATCCGGATAAATCAGACACCGTAAGTCCTAAACTTGCTAATATTTCACCGGCTTCTTTTTTAATGTCCTATCTATGCGGGCTCGTACAACGTCTTTTGTCACACTCATATTAAACCTCTTTTGATTACCTCTCTTTTACCATATGGCTTAATAGGGCTTATACAGCATAAGGCTTTATTCTTGCCCTTACCGTATCATATCTATTGATCTTGCACGCGCTATTGCGTTGATTTTCTCCTGTTGTCTCTGTTGCAAAAACTTAACTGCCATTTGAAATTCTTTTATGTGTTCTTTATTATAAGACTGTTCTTTGGGGATTGCTTTTGATAAATCAAAACCATATTTATGAATGGCATCCTGTCCAAAACGTTTATCTAAAGCACTTTGTAGCTTTAAAAACTCTTGATTAACCTGCTCTGGTATCTTTGAATAACTATCACAACCAGCTTCAACATTTTTCATAAAAGTCACTGCTTCTTGTGAAAGCGAGGGGACTTCAACTTTCAATCGCTCACGCTCCCGTACAACCCTATTTACATGTGTCTCATAAGAATTCTTATAAAAGGCTTGAAGCTTTTTAATAGAAGAAAGTGCACGAGGAACATGAGAAAGCGCTTCTTTTCGTTCTTTTCCTGTAGATTTGAGTTTATCGATTAAACGATCTGCCCCACGCAGTTCACCCGCTCTATCAGGTTCCCTTTCCAAAATATCAGGCAATTTATCGCCTTTACCTGCTAAAATCGTCTGCTCAATCTTGAGTGCGGCAGCTTGCGGATCTTTATAAATAGATGCTAAACGACTGTTTAACTCCTTAAACATATTAACATAAGATTTTTCATTCCTAAGAGCGCTAAGCGCTTTCTGTTCTAAATTAGAATTATCTATATAAGCCGCAAGGTATGGCTCTCGTTCTGTTGCTTTTGCAACAACATTCAAATCATTTTGTAATTGTTCAAGTTCTTCTTTTTGACGTTTAGCAAAACTTGTCTTTTCTCTATCCCAAGGAGTTTCAATCTTCTCTTTTTGTTGTTCCAAGCACTCTTTATTAAGATCAACGCCAAAAGCAATATTTTTGCCAATACCTTGAGAAACATCATCCCTTTTATTTTCTGTAAACTTGGTAAGGTTCTTATAGATGAGTGCAGACAGATATTCTGAATTACCAAAATGTGCTTTAATTGACGCACGTGTCATTTCTTGTCGCTCAATACCCTTCCAGTTGATATGATAACCAGCTTCACAAGCCAGTTGCACCATAAATTCACGCTGAGTACGCCCATTCCCCTCTCGAAACGGATGCAACGCATTCAACTCGCCCATGTAATATCCAGCCCTTTGGCTAAAGTCATAAGCGCCAAGACCACGCAGATACTGTTCTTTTGCAAGCTTTTGTGTAATCTTCGGTGCATAACTTTCAATCTGATTATAACTAGCAAATATACTATTACCTTTGGCAATATCCACTAAACGAATTTGTCCCGCCCATTCATATATGTCGCCAAACAGCCTTCTATGGATCTCTTTCATGTAATCCAGATCAAATTTACCACCAATAGGAGTATGTACAAATTCGAAAGATTTTACATAAGTAATAGTAGATTCTACACGCTGCAGTGTGGCTTTGTCTTTAATACCAAGCCGATTATACATCACACCAGTTTCAGGATCAGTATAAGAATCGCCGCTCCCCTTATACTTCTCCACGTCTTACACGCTCCATATAATCTGTGATGATATCACTTATTTCAAGTTCACCTATAATATAACGCTCTACTTGAGCAACAACCAGCGGATCTGGTTCTAATCCCTCTAAACGTTGGCTTGCCAATGCATTTTCAGCAGCAATGCGACGCAGCTTAATTTCCTCTTCACTCAACATATAAAACCCTCATTTGCTTACATTTATTATAGCCAAACAGACTATAGAAACAAGATTTTATTCCTTGTCTTACCCCGCCGTCACATCTTTTGACCTTGTACGCTCATACGCATGATTTAGCTCTTGTATACGTCTCTGTTGCAAAAACTTAACTGCCATTTGAAGCTCTTTTATGCAATCTTGATCATGAGACTGTTGTTAAGGAATTTTTTTGATAGATCATAATTTGTTTGCATAACAAGCCAAGCACGTGCTGTGCTTACACCAGACATTTCAAGCCTAATAGCAAGATTAGCTCTCATAGCGCGGCTTTTTCATTTAAAACTCTAGAAAGTGCTACACGAGATATACCAAGCCACTCTGCTGCTTCATTAAAGGATAAACCAAGCTCTTTGATCACATCTTCACGCAATAATTCACCGGGATGTGAAGGATTCTTCATCATTGTTTAGATCTCCTTTTTGATGATAATCCAGATAATCAACCATTTCGACATCTATGCTATCAAAGCGAAATATTACGCGACAATTTCCATTTACAGTAATTGACCAATAATCCTTGAAATCACCCTTTAGCAGATGTAATCAAAAGGATGGATAACTCAAAATCTTTTGGCGATACATCTACTTCAAGAGCACTTAGAATACGCTTTAATTTTTGAGCATGGGCGGTTCTAATCCCTTCAGTCGTACCAGTATTATAGAAGGCTTCAATCCTTTTATGTTTAAATCTTAAAATGATAAATGAATATAGAGTGTACCCCTCCAAGATACAAAAAATGTTCATTATTTTTACATCACATAGCTTTTTTTACTTTATAAACATTAGAACTATCGTGAAAAAAATTGATCATTCCCATCTCTTTCTCATTATTCTACTAATTATTGGAAAAGTATAAGTTCATAATTAGGAGGAGCTAAACGTAATAGGAGCGTATCATATCTCCAATTGGCAGCGGCACTTAGAAACATCAAGATGATATAACCACAATGACCATTGCTGTTTGATGTTCATGGGGCGCTGCACCCGCTGGATATCCAGTAAAAAGAATGAATAATACTAATAAACTCTCCCCCCTACAAACTCTGTTAAACTAATAACCGGTTTACGAATAAGTAAAAGAAAAAGGAAAATCAAAAAAAGGCATATTTTTCATATCTTACGAAATATAGAGAAATCTATACGCATTGTAGTTATTAGAATTGGACTTTTCCCTTTTTTATTTAATTTGTTCGTAGATAGAGTATCCATTACCGTTATTACATCACTGAGTTAATAATCATACCTTTTGTAATTGCCAAAATCCCACATTATAATAATATCTTTATCAAAAGATGATCTGATAATTTTCTCAAAAAATTCAAGATTCCTCAAGTGCAGTACCCATGCGTACATCATGATGAATAATAACATCCATCAACTCTGTCACAACAGTGTCCAATACTTCTCGTGCATCGCCTTCAGCCATAAGGCGGATAACCGGTTCCGTTCCAGAAGCGCGGATCACCAGCCGTGCCTCTTTTCCCAACCGCTTCTCTGCTTGATTAATAGCCGTTTTGACGGGATTTTTTTTCAGGACATTTTTATTTTTAATCGTTACATTTTTTAAAATTTGCGGTACAGGTTCAAACCGTTTACACAATTGGCTCATAGGACTTTGGCTTTCCTTCATACAGGCTAAAACCTGCAATGCAGCCACCAAGCCATCACCCGTTGTACCAAAATCACTAAGCACAATATGCCCAGAAGCCTCACCACCAACATTATATCCCTTTTGGCGCATGGCATCGACAACATAACGATCTCCAACTTTTGTCCTTACAAGGTGCAATCCTTTGCTATTCAAGAAACGCTCTAGTCCAAGATTTGACATAATCGTTGTGACAACACCATTGCACCGTAATCGTCCCATTTTATGCCAATTTTCAGCAATTACAGCAATCAACTGATCTCCATCAACCGTTTGTGCTTTTTCATCAACAATGAGAACACGATCTCCATCTCCATCAAGAGCAATCCCCACATCAGCACGCACTTCATGCACTTTTCGTTTTAAAGAGCTTAAATCGGTTGATCCACATTTTTGATTAATATTGGTCCCATTGGGCTCATCATGAATAGCAAAAACCTCAGCCCCCAATTCCCATAAAGCACGGGGAGCCGCTTTATAAGCAGCCCCATTGGCACAATCCACAACAATACGCACAGTATCTAAGCGAACATCACGCGGCAAAGTTCGTTTGGCATATTCAATATAACGATAAATATCTCCCTCAACCCGTTTTGCATAACCAATTTCGGCAGAACTTGCTAAAGACTTTGAAAGATCTGTATCGATCAATTGTTCAATTTTCGCTTCCATATCATCTGAAAGTTTAAAACCATCAGGACCAAAAAGTTTAATTCCATTATCATAGAACGGATTATGAGAAGCAGAAATCATCACCCCAAGATCTGCGCGCAAAGAGCGGCAAAGCATTGCAACAGCAGGTGTTGGCACTGGACCCAATAAAAAAGCTTCCATCCCCGCAGCAGTCAACCCTGAAACCAAAGCATTTTCCAACATATAGCCAGATAATCGTGTATCCTTGCCAATCACCACACGATGAGATTGATGTTGTGAGCGAAATAAAACCCCTACCGCCATCCCCACCTTCATGGCAAAATCGGGTGTCATAGGAAATGAATTGGCTTTCCCCCGAATTCCATCTGTACCAAAATATTTTTGCACCATGCCTCTTTCCTTTAATATATAATTCTTCCCTTGGCTTTTCCTTAAAACCCTAACAAGCCCCCTTGGTACAATAGTCCTCCTCTCCCCGTATAAAATCAGATCATTGATCTTAAACCTTAATGCATTTAGAACAATCAAGCCCCCTATTCACCATCTACACATCTAAACCACTCTCAAGCAATTATGTTTACACCCTTACACATAAAAGCAATATTATCTCCTCAAAATGCTCTATACATCCCTTTAACACAACCAACGGATAATCTCACACACTTGCTAAATCCGTAAAGGAAAATACCACCTCGCCTTGTAGCCTGCTAAAACTGTTATCATACAACAGCTTTGCTTAATTTTTTGCTTCCATATTTTTGCAAATATTACAAGAAAGGCGCAAACAAAACTTGCGCCTTTCTCAAAGAATTTAGAAGTTTTCCTAAAACATCGTCACTCAAGCGATATTAAACAGTTCTTATTTTTCTTTATCATGTCCCGCAGTATTGGACTTCTTTTCAGCATTACTTTTAGAGCGGTTGACTGATTTTGTGGTACCTTTTGTGCTTTGCGCTTTTTTCTCAGTCTCATCCGATTGCACTTCTTTAGACTGAGCCTCCTTAGGCTCAACATTACCGGATTTTGCTGTTTTTTTCCCAACAGCTACCTCTGCTTTACCTGCCTTGCCTTTATCGGTCTCTTCTTTATGAGGCACTGTTTTAGGGGCTGCTTCAGCATCTTTTTCATCTACCACTGTTATCTCTGCTCTGACCGTTCCAGTTTTTGGAACAGAAGACCCCCGTGGCGCAGCACCCTCATCTTTCTGTGTGCGTGAAGGAAGCTTTCCTGCAATAACTTCGTTAATTTCAGCTCCCGTTAAAGTCTCATATTCCAACAAACCTTGTGCCAAAGCAAACCATTCTTTTCTTTTTGTTTTCAAAATGTTTGTCGCATTTTTATAGGCATCATCAATAAGCTTACGCACTTCCATATCAATCATGCGCGCTGTTTCTTCAGAAACATTTTGTGTTCGCGCAACAGAATGACCCAAAAAGACTTCATCTTGGTTATCGCCATAAGCTACATTTCCAAGCAGATCAGAAAATCCCCACCGTGTGATCATCGCGCGTGCTAATTTCGTCGCTTGCTCAATATCAGAAGAAGCACCGGAGGTGATATTTTCCTTTCCAAACTTTAATTCTTCAGCCACACGTCCACCCATCATAATGGCCAGACGAGAAATCATCCAGCGATAACTCATAGAATAGCGATCGCCTTCAGGCAATTGCATCACCATTCCCAATGCTCTTCCCCTTGGAACGATTGTTGCTTTGTGGACAGGATCAGCAACCGGCACATTAAGAGCCACAATAGCATGTCCTGCTTCATGATAAGCAGTGAGTTCTTTTTCCTCTTGTGTCATAGCGGTTGAACGACGTTCAGCCCCCATCATCACCTTATCTTTGGCATCTTCGAATTCTTGCATCGTGACAACTCTTTTATTACGGCTTGCAGCCATAAGAGCAGCTTCATTGACTAGATTCATCAGGTCCGCACCTGAAAATCCTGGTGTTCCCCTTGCCAAAATTTTCAAATCAACGTTAGGCGCTAAAGGCACGTTGCGCACATGCACTTTCAAGATTTGTTCACGCCCAGAAACATCAGGGTTTGGCACAACAACTTGCCGATCAAAACGCCCTGGTCTCAATAAAGCAGGATCAAGCACATCGGGACGGTTTGTTGCGGCAATAAGAATAATACTTTCATTGGGCTCAAACCCATCCATTTCGACAAGCAACTGGTTTAAGGTCTGTTCACGTTCATCGTTTCCACCGCCAAGACCAGCCCCCCGATGGCGCCCAACAGCATCGATTTCATCAATAAAGATAATACAAGGTGCATTTTTTTTAGCCTGTTCGAACATATCGCGCACACGGCTTGCCCCAACACCAACAAACATTTCAACAAAATCAGACCCTGAAATGGTAAAGAATGGCACATTGGCTTCACCGGCCACAGAGCGTGCTAGCAAAGTTTTACCGGTTCCTGGAGGACCAACAAGCAAAACACCGCGTGGGATACGCCCCCCTAAGCGTTGAAATTTTTGTGGTTCGCGTAAAAATTCAACAATTTCTTGAAGATCTTGCTTTGCTTCTTCAACGCCAGCAACATCTTTAAAGGTAATACGCCCTTGCGCTTCATTAAGCAATCTTGCTTTCGATTTCCCAAATCCCATTGCACCACGTGACCCATTTTGCATTTGCCGCATAAAAAAGACCCACGCCCCCACGATAATAATAACAGGCAATAAGGAAAAGAGGAGATTGAGGAAAATGCTATTTCCAGAGCTTTCAGGAATAGCTTTAACATTAACGTTTTTGCTTTCCAATTTTTGTATCAAACCTGGATCGCGAGGAGCATAGGTTGAAATAGCTCTATGTTCAATGGTTTTTCCTGTTAATTTTTGACCTTGAATGGTCACAGATTTCAACTCATTATTCTCAACTTTTTGCAAAAATTCAGAATAGGAGACTTCTCCACCACCAGAACGTTGGCTATCTCCATTAAAGAGAGAAAACGACACAATCAAAATCAAGGCAATAACTCCCCAAATAAGGAGAGAGCGGTAATTGGAATTCATATTCAGCCCACTTAATCAAATATAGATTTCAAACAGTTCCCCTTAACATATAACCTTGTCAGCCCCTTGCCAAGGGATGAGAAGCTGTTTATTTTCTTTTAAAGTAATTTTCCTTTATCTTTTCACCTCAATATTAAAAAAAGGTTCCACAACATTCACCAAGGCAGCATCTTCTCGTGAGGAAAGCCAATCGAAAGGTGCCATAATCCGCTTGACGATAACATGTTTATGAACAACTGCTTGAGAAATCAACTCTGGAATATCATACCCTTTATGATTTGAAATCATCAGCAGCGATTGTAAAGAGGGAAAATGAGGCTTTTCAAGCTCAAAATCGCTATTTTTTAATAAAAATTTCAGCTGTTCTAAATTTGCGGCTCCAACCTTTATAGCCTCATATCCATGATTTGTGATATGATAGCGCCTATCCCATATAAAAGTTTTATCTGGCTCAACGATAGCCTCTTTCATATTTCGCCCTTCACGCCACAAAGAAATTCCCTGCTTGTTATATTCAATAACAGAGCCCGCATAAGTAAAACGCTTCTTTTCTGGAGAATCGAGACAGAGTTTTTGAACAAGTATGCTTAATTTCTGATTGGGGAGTAAATAAAATCCCCCTCCCATCAGCACAGCAAAGAGCCCCACCACGAAAGGAAAACTGGAATGTTTCTGTAAAAATAGCGCAGGCTTTGCTATGAAACAACGCCCATGTTGGACAGTAATATCCAGCGCTAAGATCAAATCAGCAATATTTTTTGCTTGTTGACGACGCTGCAATGCGGCTTCATTTATTTTTTGAGCAATATAAGCCAATTTTTGTGGAGAAAGAGATTGACGCACGCGCACACGTTCAAAATTGCGATCTTCATTGGTTGGATCATCAATCCATGTTTGTCCTTGTAAGCGTAAATAATTCCGTAATGTTTGGCGTTTTACACCAAGGAGTGGCCGAATCAAACGCACTTTTCTATGCAACAACGCCTCACGCGGAATACAAGATAAACCACGTTCATAGAGGGGACCATAGTTTTTTTCGGAAATATTTTTTCTTGTTTTTCTGGTATGATCCTCATCACGCATAGCAACAGCTTCACCGCGCAAAATACCAGCAAAACCGCCCGCAGAAACTCCATCACGCATGGCAACAGCTTCACTATATAAAGCACCTCTATTCTTTTGGAGACGTTGATACCGCATTTGATAAGTTTCAACCTGATCATTGAGTGTATGCCCCGTCATAATAAGTGATGCGCCTTGTTTTTGTGCTTCTTTAACCAAGAGATCATAGCGTGCAACACGCGCGCTGGAAGCAATATGCGTCTTTGGCTTTTCGCCTTCCCATCGCACAGTGATATGTTGAATATCATGGACACGACAAATTTTCGCAACAGTTTCTGCCTCACGCATCGATTCTTTACGCAATTGATGATCAACCGTGACAACAATCATTTCTGGAGGAAATGCGAGAGTTTCCAAATGCTCTTTGACCAAAAACATCAAAGCCAAAGAATCACTTCCCCCTGAGACGGCAAGAATCAACTTCTGACATTGAATAAAATCCGATGTTTTAAAGAGATTTCTTGCCAGTCTAACGCACACCAAAAACGACCTCGCTGTTTATTTTGCAGGTTTACAAAAAACAGATGCTAATGTTTGTTGACGTTTTGATTTTTTCACAAAATGAGCACAATCGTCTTTATTTGGCTCAAGAGCGATCATACTTCTTGCTAATTTCAGCAAAATCTCGGAGGTATAGAGCTTCTTTTTATCTGCATACCATGCGGTAAGATAAACTTGTGCTGCTTCATGATAGCGTTTTTGCCCCAACAAAGATTCGGCCAACCAAAATAAAGCGTCATCACTCAAAGAATCTTTTTTGTAACGATTTTGAAAAGCGCAAAAGCTTTTTTCAGCATCAACATAGTTGGCAGAACGAATAAAATCATACCCTTCCTTATACAAAGCTTTAGAAGAAGAAAGATTGTCACTCTGATGTGCTTCAATTGGAGCACCTACTTCATACGCTTTGTTAAAAGGTTGACTGTTTTCATGGTCATGGCTCTCCACCTTAGCTTCCACAGCAGCAACCTTTGTCTGATCACCTGTACTATGGTCCTGCTCCATCTCTTCTTTTACAGTCTGAGATTTTTCATCTACAGCAGACTTTTCAAAAGAACAAGAATAAACAGAAGAGGCTTCTGTATCAAAAAGCTTGTGAAACTGCTTGTTAACATTTTTTAGACTGTTATGCTCAAGCACCATTCGTATCTTATGCAAAAGCTTATCTAAATCATAATCTTTAAATAAAGCCTGTTGATTCTCTAAAATAATCCCTTGGTGCTCCGCAACACTAGTAGCTTTTTCCACCACATCAGATGCTGCTTTATCAGCTGCTTCAGGTGCTTTCTTCACAGCATCGACAGCCTTATTAACAGCGTCAGTGGCTTTTTCCGCTGCATCAGATGCTGCTTTATCAGCTGCTTCAGGTGCTTTCTTCACAGCATCGACAGCCTTATTAACAGCGTCAGTGGCTTTTTCCGCTGCATCAGATGCTGCTTTATCGGCTGCATCAGGTGCTTTCTTCATAGCATCGACAGCCTTATTAACAGCGTCAGTGGCTTTTTTCGCCGCGCTAGATGCTGCTTTATCAGCTGCTTCAGGTGCTTCTTTCACTGCATCGACAGCCTTATTAACAGCGTCAGTGGCTTTTTCCGCTGCATCAGATGCTGCTTTATC
>NZ_JBHIPW010000021.1:0-270 GCF_042196265.1 Bartonella sp. AP1QHHD | reverse complement strand
TCAGGTGCTTTCTTCATAGCATCGACAGCCTTATTAACAGCGTCAGTGGCTTTTTTCGCCGCGCTAGATGCTGCTTTATCAGCTGCTTCAGGTGCTTCTTTCACTGCATCGACAGCCTTATTAACAGCGTCAGTGGCTTTTTCCGCTGCATCAGATGCTGCTTTATCAGCTGCTTCTTTCACTGCATCAACAGCCTTATTAACAGCGTCAGTGGCTTTTTCCGCTGCATCAGATGCTGCTTTATCGGCTGCTTCAGGTGCTTTCTTCACA
>NZ_JBHIPW010000020.1:0-5274 GCF_042196265.1 Bartonella sp. AP1QHHD | reverse complement strand
AGCTGTTGCAAGCGCTTCATTGACAGAACCATCTTCAAAAAGAGCCGCATCAAATTTACCTGTCTTTATCCGAGAAACCACCGCATTATGTGAAACACCCATCTTTTTTGCAAACGCACGAACCGATAGACCCTTACGATTCTTCTTATTCATAGTTGCTCCTTGCTTTTTCTCTGCCATAAGAAGTAAGAGTTTACGGTGTTACGAATGATTGACAATCGGGTATAATCCGGTATATATTCCGGTATGAAAACAGATACACTCCAAATTACACAAGAATTGTTGGCTCTCATTGCTGAAATTGATGAGTTCAAAGGGGCATGGCGCGCCCTTGGTACTCTTGCACCTGAGCGATTGAACGCTCTTCGTCATATTGCTACTGTTGAAAGTATTGGATCTTCCACACGCATTGAAGGGAGTAAGTTAACAGACCGCGAAATCGAACAGCTTTTGGTAAATTTAGAAATTAAACGTTTCAAGAGTCGTGATGAACAAGAAGTTATCGGTTATGCCAAGGTTATGGAAACAATCTTTCAATCTTGGAGTGATATTTCTATTACTGAAAATCATATTAAACAACTTCATCGTGATCTTTTGTGTAATAGTGAGAAAGATCAACGACATCGAGGTGAATATAAGACTTTACGCAATGATGTAGCAGCATTTAATTCTCAAGGGAAAATGGTTGGCATTGTTTTTGAAACAGCTACACCATTTGATACACCATACCGAATGCAAGAGCTTATTACTTGGTTCAATAAAACCAATGAATTAAAGGATCTTCATCCTTTACTTACGATTGGTATTTTTAATGTAACATTTTTAGCTATTCATCCTTTTCAAGATGGAAATGGACGTTTAAGCCGTATCTTAACCACCCTTCTTTTGTTACAAAAAGGTTATGTTTATGTACCATATTCATCACTTGAAAGCATTATTGAGAATAATAAAGAAAGCTATTACTTAGCTTTAAATCAAACTCAAAAAACAATTTATACTAAAACACCCAATTGGGAGCCTTGGATACTCTTTTTTTTACGTGCTCTACAAAAACAAAAACGCCAATTAGAAATAAAAATAGAGAGTGAAAAAAATGCTCTTTTTTCCTTATCTGAATTGGCTCTTAATATTCTTGATTATGTGCGTAATCACGGACGTGTTACAACCCGCGATATGGTGCGTGAGGTTGGTGCAAGCGCTAATACACTTAAAGTAACTTTTACATCATTAGTTGAAAAAGGTTTTTTGATACGTCATGGTGGTGGACGATCAACTTGGTATAGTGCACCTTAATTTTATTACCTTCTTAACCACCTCCCCATTGTTGAGAACGGGGAGGGGAGTTCTATTTTTTTAATTAAGCAACCTTTTTAATGGGGCTCTCCAAATTTGGTTCGTAAGCTTTTAACAAAGGCTCCATAATCGGGGGAGGTTTTAAGGTTCCAAAATTTGTAATCATTGCCAAAATTCTGAGTGCATTTGGTGATTCATCTTGAAGTTTTAAAATCAAAGCTTTTTCTATTGCATCCATGGTCTCAATGAGAGCATTAAAAGCCTTATCTTCGACATCATCACGATCAGAAAATTGAAACAAAGCCATCCATAAATCACATAAAAAGTCGATACTGGTGTTCATTGTACACCTCCATGGATTTGTTCTCTCAAACATGCCAATCCTTTTGGTGTGATTTTTGTTGAAGGGAGCACCTTTTCTGTACCATCCGGTCTTTGAATGGTGATAGCAGGACAGTCCATGAATCCTTTCTTGATCTTATCCTGATAAGGTAACAGCGGCGCCCCTGGAGCCCGTCGATACACCCAATCATGTTTACGCAAGTAATCAGTTAAATCCTTTGGTCTTACTTCCAACATCTTTGCTGCTTCAATAAGACCGAATAAACCATCAGAGCGCTTTAAGCCATCCAAAGCTTTTGCTTTTGGTGTCAATTCTGCAATCACATGATCTTTATGTTCTATTTGGCTTTGTAGATGATTCAAAACACCAAGCAATGCTTCCGGTTTGGAATAGTCAACTTGTGATGCAGTTATCTGTGGTGTTGCTACTTGCTTCAAAAGCCGTTCACATTTGATAAAGTATAAACGAGCTTCTCTACCTTTCTTATTGTTCTCAAGCATAGAAAGCTCTTTTGCTACATTTAGTGTAAGATAATATTCTTTTAACACTACATTTTGACGTTCGCCAGTTTTGGCGAGCGTTAAAATATAATCTATTCCCTCTTCTAAATTGTATTTGATAATACGGTCTTTAATCCAATTGGAAAAGTCTCGTTTTGCCTCTAAGAATGTGTGCAGATTACGTGCATTTACTGTTTGAACAATTTCCTGTCCAACAGTTTGTTCCGATATCGGAATAAGAGTGTTCATTGTGAACTCCTTATGGTTAAATGTTTTCATTGACACCTTAGAAAGGTATCGGGCGCTGAAAACACGGCCATAAGTCCGTCGTTATGCTTTCCCCCGAAAGGGTATTTTATGGCATAACCACACCCGACAAGACCAGTATACGCCATACGCATATAATGAGTCAAAGCCTTCAATGTACGGAAAAAGATTGTATCGGCAATCCATCCGCTTATGGTTTTAAGGTGTTTTCAGGCACCTGATTCGAAGATACCTATTACTGTAGAATTGTCAAGTAATAAAAATTACTTTTTGCTAAGAAAACGTTTCACATACTGTACAGTGTACATATTGAAATCATTATTTATCAATGAGTTAAATGTACAATGTACAGTCAAATTGAAAATTCTGTCGCTAGCGATAGTTTGCGCTCGTCCGCCCCGCAACAGACCCAACCCGCTGGGAAGTACCTTTTGCATTGATTTTATTGTATTTTTTCTGGAAAAAACCAAAGCGCAAATGATAATCTGCTTTAAAAATTACAATTAAAGTGAGTAGCGTGTTGACATAGCTTAAGAACATTATTTAGCTTTCTTATTGGCGGCATATTCTTGACGAGCAAGTTGGTACTGTATGTTGGCAATTAATCTTTCATTGGCTTTTTTTACAATAGTACTTGCAATCTCTGGCTTGGACATCACCCCAGCAATGGAGGGTCCTTTTTGTTTTGCAATGGGGAATTGATCTCCATCGGCTCTTTGAAACACATTCCCATTCAGCTTTTTTAATTCAACGCGCTTTGGAAAACTCCCACCTTTGATAAAAGCATGGGGTAATATTTCTTTCTTTCCAAACAGTGTGTAAGTTACGCCGCGTTTTGTTTCGTTTGCTTTAAAAAATTTAAGAGGTATCGGTGTTCCAGAACCAATGATATCTGTCTCAAGAAACCTTGCTGTTGCCTTTTCTTTAATATAAACACCTCTTCTTATACGCTTTATTTGGGCTGATGAGATGTCTGCAACTTGCTTTTCAGTGAAGCGTTCAACTTGTTTTGCTGTAGTGTTTAGAGCATTACGCAGAGCCCAATTAAGGCGAGGGGCTTGAAGGCTTGTGAAGGTATCTTTTGCCTGTTGAAGATACCATTTTTGGTGGATGATTAACTTCAACTTCTAAGCCTTTTTTGGGGTAGGTGTTGATGACTTAGAAGCTTTAGATGCTTTTGGCTGTTCGAGTGGAATTTCCTCTGTCACTGGTTCAGACGATGTTTGTACGGCTTCTTGTTTTATCTGCTTAATTTGTTCAACTGTCTTGTCTGTTTTTGCTGTTGTCTTGACTCCAATAAAAGGTTTTACAGCATTAGCGCGCTTGAGACGTGCGTAGACTTGATTAGAAACTTCAACAAATGGATTATTGGGAGTTGAAGTTTCAAAACGAACAGTGCTTTTATTATCGCCAACAACACACATTGGCTTGGTGATGATTGCTTTCATCTTCGCTCCTTTTGAGGCAATGAATTAATGACATCATTGGTTACTGAATGGCGTTTGATATGTGCAAAATAGATTAGTCTGTTTTATCAATAAAAACAGTACTTTAAGCCCTCTTGAAAGCTTAAGATTTTATCAAATTTTAGGGGATATTTTTGAATTTTAGACGCAATACAACCAGTGCCGTACTGCCACTAAATACGATTTTTCACGTATTGTCAATAGAAAAATCACGATATTGTGTATTTTTAATTTTTTTGATCAAAACTTAGTATTTTAAAAGCCAATCTTTAATTTTATACAAATAACAACATTTATGTTGTATTTAAACATTTTAGATGTTATATTATATTTATGAACAGTCAAGAATTAAAAAGATATCTTACGAAACATGGTTGCAGTTTTACCTCAGGGAAAGGTGGCCATTTGCTTGTAAAACGTGGTTCTAAAAAATCCGTTTTACCTATGCATGGTACGCGGAAAGAATTAGGAACGGGATTAGTTCAAAAGATTCTTAAAGATCTTGACCTAAGGTAAGTCTGAATATGGAGATGTAAATGAAATATGCACTTAAGTTTATCAAAGATGACAATGATACTCTTCTTGTCGTTTCCAAAGACTTTCAAGAATTTATTACCTATGGTAACGACGAAAAAGAGGCTTTGGAACACGCTAAAAATGCCCTTTTAACAGTTATTATGGGGCGTTTCCAAGATCGAGAAGTGGTCCCTTTTGGAGCTCGTGATGCTGCCTATCCTTTTGTTGAAGTATCTTCATTAGTTATTTTAAAAATTGCAATACACAACGCTATGGTTGAAAAGAATTTACGCAAAGCTGATCTCGTGCGTCTTTTAAAACTTCACCCAATACAAATTGACCGATTATTGGATTTAAACCACGCAACAAAATTAGATGCTTTAGAATCCACTCTCATTGCTCTTGGAAAAGAGATCACTATCAATGTTCAAAATGCTGCTTAAAATTTAGCGGTTTTGTATAAAATGTTTATGAAGTGCATTCAGAGCAACATACAGCGAACCGACAAGATGTGGCAGTGATTGATCTTCACTAACAAGATACTGTAGCGCGGCATAAAGGTTGTGCTGTCTATAAAGGCATTGTGCTTCTTTTAGCACCTCTTTCATTGCTTCATAGTAATGAGTAGTTTTTTCAATCCATTGTTTTTTTGCCTCTTCATTTAAAGATGGAGTAAAGTCATCATAAATTGCATTTGGTAAGGCTTTTGCACAGAGATAATTATTTCTCACTTCAAGATATTTTTGTGCAGCATCATACTGATCTTGATTAATTACACCTTGCAGATAAAGCCGTCCGATATAAGTAGCGGAAAGCGGATTTTTAGCCTCTTCTATGGTCAAACAGAAGCGTTTGGCACGCATTTCAATTGCCAATTTATCCATGGGTT
>NZ_JBHIPW010000019.1:0-1381 GCF_042196265.1 Bartonella sp. AP1QHHD | reverse complement strand
CGGGGATTTTGAACTGTACATTTCCCTCTCTAGACACAATACGCCTAAGTACAGCAATGTCATTAAATACGATTTGCTACACTTTGTCAACACAAAAATAACACATATTGATACATTTGAAAAGAATCGGTTAGGTAGTGTTAATTATTATAATTTAAGGATTAAATAATGAAGTCACTATCCATAACGCTCATAGTAATATTTATAGCTTTCTTTTCGATATCAGTGTTATCAAGATACACTAGTGTAGATAGTTTAGAACAATACGATAAACTTTACGAAAAATATGTAAGTGAAAATTATCAAAACTCAGAATATCATCAAAAATTAGCAAAGGCAAAAGAATCGGTGGAGTATTTAAAAACATTTATGGGAAGTACTGTAGACATCCCCAATGACAAAAGTCCATTTTGGAAGCATTTAATAACACTACCTAGCAATCCTCCGGAATTTAATATTTTAAAACATTATCACATAGTGCTTGTTTTTTGTGGTCGTTTTGCTGATTTATTACAAGGTGATAAAAGTATGCCCACAGTTACATTTAACGACTTGCAAACAAAACTTAAGAAATACGGTAGTATTTTTAATGACTGGGATACTATAGAAACTATTTTATTTAAAGCAAAATTTGAAACACATTTTAATGATCCAATGTTTGAATACGCAGAAAAATTTTTGAATTCTCCAAATGGCATTAGCAGAAAAGAACAAACTATTCGTACAGAGCATATGATACTAGGACACGAAAGCGTTCGTTTACAAAATACAGTGAATATGTGCTCTATTGCTATAAGTGTATATAGAGAAATGATGCCCAAAGAAGATATAAGACCCCCAGTAAGATATGGCTCTTTTGAAAAATGGAAGCGATATTTAAAAATTTTTTAAACTAGCGATTAAATACTTATGAAGCACATTAAGAGCAACACGCAGCGAATTCACAAGATGTGGTAACATTTGATCTTCTATCACGAGGTACTGTAGCGCAGCATGAAGATTATACTGTCTATAGAGGCATTGGGCTTCTTTTAGTGCCTCTTGCGTGTTTATAAACTGCTCTGTTGCAAATGCTACCCATTTATCTCTTGCTTTGTCATCAGTAGATGATGGCATTTCGTCATAAATCGCATTAGGCAAGCCCTTTGCACAAAGGTAATCGTTTCTTACTTGTAGATATTGTTGCGCGGCATCATATTGCTCTTGAGTAAGCACGCCTTTTAAACAAAGTCGCCCTATATAAGTACCAGAAAGTGGATTTTTTGCCTCCTGTAGCGTTAAACCGAAGCGCTTTGCACGTATCTCTATTGCCAATTTATCAACGGCTTCACGCGGTGCTTTTGCACGTGATATACGTCCGTTTGGTTCTCTTACCTGCCCT
>NZ_JBHIPW010000018.1:0-3391 GCF_042196265.1 Bartonella sp. AP1QHHD | reverse complement strand
TTGTTGGGTGATGCTGAAACCTTACAATCTTATCAGAAAAGTTTTGCAGCAGGGGATCACCTAGGCTTTGACGAGAGCATCCAACAGCTTCATATTGAACGTGCATTAACTTTAGCCAAAGAAGTAGCAAAGATGAAGCAAGAGAGTTACACTTTGATTGAACGGGTAGCAAAAGATTTTGGTAATCACTCAGAGCTTTCTAGCGAGGAATAACCTCCTTCTTGGAAGTAGAGTTTATTTAAGTCTATTTAGAACAAAGAATAAATTGATTATTTTGAAAAAATCGAGGGGATTATGAATCATGAAATGGATAAAGAAAAAAAATATGAGGGCAGCTGAGCCTGTGGAATTTAAAGGTCAAAAAGTTTATCAGGAATATGAACTGTTTGATCCTGAAACAGTTTCTTCTTGGAAAGAAAAAGGACACATAATAACAGGTACAAATGTGGAAAGAATGGCATCAGGAAGAGCTCCTATTGGAGTCGATTGTAGGCCTATTATGTTACATCCTGTGACACAAGAACAAGATAGTCCTCTCGTTGAGGTTCTCTACTCATTTTATCAAGGCAGGAGTTTGGTTGCTCCTATGAATCCAAAGACAAATTTTATCAGAAAAATTATTTGTTGGATTTCAAAAAAAATTCCTAAGTAGGAAAAAAGAAAAAGTAATTATTGCAAATATTGGAGTAATGTCCCTAAAAGGCGCTCTCTAAACTTTAATGATCACCTCCTTTAATTCCATCATATATTGTAAATGCGAGATGATTGTACAGAGACAGATGAGAAAAGAGCTCCTTCAAGAACATATCTCTTATGATTTTATCAATCTCATCCGAATTCCATTGGCTATAGTAGAAAAAGATTGATCATTAGAAACACTCATTATGAGTAAAAACACGCTGTGACTTATGGAGAAAAATTTATGAAAAGTTATACTTTATCAGATGTTGCACAATATGTTGATATACATAGTCATGTTATTAATTTGGGTACTCAAGATAATGCCCCTGATGATGTACGGATTAAAACAGCTGAGAACACTCTCGATTTACAATTTACCTCTTCCTATAAGAGTTTTTTAAAAAATTATGGAGGAGGAGAAATTGGTGGTGAAGAAATTTTTAGCATTTATAACGCAAGTTTTGAGGATTGTCCTGCTGGTGATATTGTGCATAAAAACTTATATCATAGGAAACATGGTTTTGCGACACCAGAACAGCTCGTTGTGAGTTATGATCTTGATGAAACCTTTTATTTTGATTATACGCAGTTTCGGGATGGTGAATGCCCACTCTATCTCAAGTATACATCTGAAGATTGCGAATATTACGCAAGTAATTTTTATGAATTTCTCTGCAAAAGAATTAAAGAGTATGCAGGGGAAGATTCATGAAAACCTATACCTTAGATGATGTTATACAACTAGTTGATAAATAGGATAATTGCGATTTATTGCTTGTTATGAAAACATCTAAAAAGAGATTGATCATTATAAAGATTAGCAAAATCCCTTTTAATAGACCGTGTCAGTGTTGTCAGTTCTTTTTAGAGCCTATATTATTTTTTTTAAATGAGAGAAAATTAAAATCAATATATTTCAATAGGTTAGTATTTTAATGATACAACCTTTATTAAATAGTAATCCATAAATTCAACTCACAATATATATTTGTCAGTTATGTGTCAGTAAATTGAACTGACAAAATAGATTATTTTAGTGAGTGATTAAAATGTGCTTTATGAAAAGCATATGATCCTTTAAAGCCTTTCAAAAGATAGTTTGTAACTCATAAGAAATGCTATCAAGATCATTATGGTTGTTAGTTTTGAAGATTTTGAGTATTTTGAGGGTTTGAGAAACATTCAAAACCTATAAGTAATATAAGAAAATGAATATACATAACCCTCTTTAAACAAAGCTTTTGATAACAATAAAGCTATCATTTTAGATTACGGTATAACCTCTTAAAGGCAATGTAAAAAAATCTAATTCTATTTAAGAGTGGGTTTCTTAAAAGTTTTAAAGCAATCCAAATAAGAGTATCTAAAAGTGCAAGTTTCTTCTTTTTAGAATAACGCATGATAAATTATCCTTTTAAAGATTGTATGTAAGCTATTTATAAAGGGGGGATAGAACCTATAGGTATAAGACCTTATATCCCTTTGTGAGTTTAGCATGCCAAGTCTATTCAGTTTCTCTTATTTCTAATTTTGGTAGTTTTTTCACGATTTTCATTGTTTCTAAACTTACAGTAATAACCCTTTGAAACAACTCCAATGGATAAGCAGGATTTCCAACGATCTCAACAGCATAACGATTGGCATCATTAACAATACCACTCTTTTTATTTATTTTTACACATTGACACCCCATAACCCATTCAAGAGCAGGCTTGCCATTTACGATATACTCATAAGCTTCAAGAGGGATATCTGTCATGATGATATTGCTGTTGTAGATAACAGTTGATTTATTCTTTTACTTACTATTCTTAATTTTTGCGAATTTCATTTCAGTCACATAATAGAATTTCTCAGAATTAGAGATGTCAGTTAATTTTGGATTACCCTTTTAAAGGCACGGAATAAGATTCTACAGTCTCATAACTCACGTGCAAATGACTGAGTTCACGCCCTGTTACAACAGGGCTCCGTTTTCATATGAGGGGGTTAATTCTTATCAAAAGAATCGAAATGAAGCTTATTAAATCCATTTTGAATGAATAGTGAGAAAACTGGAAAAAATGCTAAAAAAGCCGATAATTTTTTCAAAAGGGTTTTTAAAGGTACTTATCCACAGCCCATGGCATAGGATAAGATCAGCAAAGTAGTGAAATTTGCTGTTCGTTTTATGGAAAAAAAACAAATGAAGCATGTGCTTTTAAAATATCATAATAATTATTTTGATAGGTTTTATGAGTCACTAAAATAATCTAGTTTGTCAGTTCAATTTACAGACACAAACTGACAAATGTATATTATGGATTGTATTTAAGGTTGTATTGTCGATATAGGTTGTATCGTTAAAATGCTAACATATTGAAATATAATGTTTTTAATTTTTTNAAAATGCTAACATATTGAAATATAATGTTTTTAATTTTTTCTCATTTAAAAAAATAATATAGGAGCTAGAATGAACTGACAAGACTGACAAAACTCTTCTGATAAGGTCACTCAGATCATTATCTTTGGAGAACGGGTGCTTAATGTGCTGTACAGAGAGTTTTGCCTATTTGAGTAGAAAGTTTTAAAAGACGTTTCTTTATTGTTTTCTATGATGGTTTTTGACGACAGGATGTGCTTGATAGCATGATGTCTCGTTTATATGCGTGTTGAGTGGCTTAGAGGGGCTGGAGAGTGAATTTATCTCTAATTATTGATAAATATA
>NZ_JBHIPW010000017.1:0-4335 GCF_042196265.1 Bartonella sp. AP1QHHD | reverse complement strand
GCATGATGTCTCGTTTATATGCGTGTTGAGTGGCTTAGAGGGGCTGGAGAGTGAATTTATCTCTAATTATTGATAAATATATTGTAGCATTAAACTGGGGATATTGATGTATTAACCATTGACGGGCTAAACAGTTTTGGTTAAAGGTCTTTTTATATAAATGTGGGGGAGAGATCTTCAGCAGTTAAAATAAAGTGGTTTTTGTAAAATAAAGCAGTTTTGGGTGTCACTTTTCTTTGGTTACAGAGGCATGTGCTTTTGTTAAAAGCGTCATAGGGCAGTGGCTGTTTTGAGTGGACTTGTTAGCGGTTCCATGAAGTTCTTTTAAATCATGCTTCATGAATAGTGCAAAGCGGGGGCAATCTGTATTGTTTTGTGTATTTTTACGCCAAAGTTCTCTTTTGAGAATTTTTCGTGCCATTGTTGTTTTCTTTGGCTTGTTTACAGGTGTAAATGTTTATGCGCGCTCCTCAGCTATTTTTCATTCCCCAACCGATAATTTTTCTCGCAGGTATTCAGAAAAGCAGCAATTAGAAAGAATTGAGAAATTACGCGCTTTAACGCCTAAAAGGATCAAGACGCCTTCAGAGCAAAATCCAGAAACGCTTTTGGGTGGGAAGCAATGTTTTCCCATTCATGCTGTTGTTGTTGAGGGAGTGCACCATGTCAAAAAGCGCTCTATATCAGCCGTAACAGAGCCTTATGTTGGAAGATGTATCGGTCTTTTTGATATTCAGCTCTTAATCAAGAAGTTAACCAAAGTTTATTTGGATCAAGGCTATGTAACGGCGCGTTTTTATATTCCTGATCAAGATATCAAAAACAGCAAGACGCTCAAATTTGTTGTCGTTGAGGGGAAACTTTCAGAGATTTACTATAATGGTTCACCGACGTCTCGTTATAATAATGTTGTATGGAGTGCTTTTCCTGGGCTTCAAGGTCATGTTCTGAACATGCGCGATATTGAACAGGGGCTTGATCAGATCAACCGTTTGAGTTCAGCGCACGCTCAAAGCGAACTTCTTCCAGGGCGTGAAGAAGGGAGCACCATTGTCAATATTAACAATCATCCCGATAAAACTTTCAAGGTTACTGTTTCTCATGACAATATGGGACAATCTTCCACGGGTTATGCGCGTTATAGTGCGGGCTTGAGGGTAGAAAATATTTTAGGGATGAATGATGCGTGGGATTTTAACTATCAGCGCAGTCAGACAGATTATTGGGGTGGGAGCAAGCAAGAAGGACATAGCAATAACATTTCAGCGAGTGTGAGTATTCCATATGGTTATTGGACCTTTGGATTGAATGGCACTGTTTATAATTACCAAAGCATAATCCCTGGCAATTTTACCGATATTGAGACGACGGGGGATTCCAGTGAGTTGCACGCCAGTACAAGCAGGGTTCTTTACCGTGATAGTGTTTCCCTTACAACCTTGAATTTGGGTCTTTCTTATAAAAGAACCAACAATTACCTTCTTGGCAATAAGATTGAAGTGGGCAGCCGTCAATATAGCGTCGCCAATTTTGGCATTTCGCATTCGCGCCAGATGTTGGGGGGGACTTGGACCTTTGATGTGAGTTATTTGCAAGGTCTTCCCTTGTTTCATTCAGTAAAGAAACATGCGCCAGGAGCAGGGGATGCGGAGCCACAATTTGCCAAATTTACCGGTACGCTTAGTGTCATGACGCCTTTTAAGATAGGGGGCTTGGACTTTATACTGAGCAATCTTTTGAGTGGTCAATATTCACCGCATAATTTATTGGGAGCTGAACAGATTTCGTTGGGGGGCGCTTCCAATGTTCGTGGCACGCGTGAGAGTTTGCTTTTTGGCAATAACGGTTTTTTTAGCCGGAATGATTTGTTGCTACGCACCATTCCGTGGAGCAATCACGCGACCTTCAAAAAGGTTTTTGGTGAACTTCGCCCTTATGTTGGTTTGGATTATGGGCGTGTTTTTGCACAACCCTTGTATGGGATTAAGAGTGACCAGCTTGCCGGTTGGACAGCAGGTGTCAAGCTTGCGGGAGGCATGGTCTCTCTTGATGCCAGTTATTCCAGTATTTTTTGGAGCACAGTTAAGCACAAAAAATCAGGAACATTTTTTATGACATTAACAATGGAACTTTAAGCATTTTTTATTGGGGAGTTAACGTATGAGATATGAGAAGAGAGCAGAAAGAGCAGCTTTATTAGGTGTTTTAGTCTCCAGTACGATGCTCAAAAAGGTTTTATTTGGGGGACTTGGTTTTTCTTGTTTGTTAGCCCCTTCAGCGTTACAGGCGCAAATTACTGTGGATCCTAACGCGAATGCCGCCCATCGTCCAGATATAGTGGCAGCGCCCAATGGAGTTCCCTCGATTGATATTGTTACCCCCAATGGCAAGGGCTTATCGCACAATAAATATAACGATTTTAATATTGGAAATCCGGGTGTGATTTGGAACAATCATGCGCAAGAAGTGGGGCAATCGCAGTTGGGGGGCATTATGCCGGGCAATCCGCATTTGCGCCTCACGGGTTCGGCGAAAGTGATTTTAAATGAAGTGACCAGCAGCAAGCGCAGTGCGCTTCATGGTCCAGGAGAGGTTTTTGGGAGCCCAGCCGATGTGATTATAGCCAATCCCAATGGGATAAGCTGTGATGGTTGTGGCTTTATCAATACGCCCCATGCGACCTTAACCACAGGTGTTCCCGAAATTGATGCGAGCGGTTTTTTGAAAGGCTTTGAGGTGCGAGGTGGGGATATTACCTTTGGCGCTAAGGGAGCCAATTTTTTCTCTGGTCAAGGAGCGGTTGATATTGTCGATATTGTCTCACGCACAGTGCATTTTGAAGGAGCTGTTGCGGGCAGAGAAATTGGTGTGACAGCAGGGACGGGTCACTTTGATTATGCTTCACGGGAAATGAAAGAACTGACCGATATTACCGGTAAACCGGAATATGCGATAGATGGTTCTGCTTTGGGGGCTCTACAGGCGGATCAGATTAAACTTGTGGCAACAGAAAAAGGTGTTGGGGTTCGCATGCGCCATGATATGGCAGCCAATGCGGGGCAGTTGCATCTTTCTGCTGATGGGAAAATCTCGTTGAAGAATGTTTTTGGTCATGGGGGTGTTGTCCTCAAATCGAAAAGCCAGAGCGTATTGGCAAAACACATCACCTCGAAAAAGCATATTGATATTGCCGCCCATAAGGATGTGACGTTAGAAACGGTTGGTGCTGATGGTCATTTGAAGATAGAGGCGCAGGATGGGCTTTTATCGATTGCCGGTAAGGCAACCTCTGGGGGCAATATGGAGCTGTCTTCGCGCCAGACACTTCAAGTTTCAGGGCTAGGGTCAGGTGCTGATATGGCTCTTGAATCGGGCGGAGACTTGAAGCTTGAGGGGATTGTTTTAGCGCAAGGGAATCTCAAGGCGCATGCCGGTGGTGATATACAAGCTCATTTTTTAGCCGGTGGGGTTGATATGGCGGCAACGGGTGCTGCTGGTGTTGTTGTTCTTGGCACCCAAGGGGATGTTGATCTCCAGAGCAGTCAAGGTGCGATTGTTGCTGAAAGTGTTTATGGAGCAGGAGATATCACCCTGGTTTCTCATAACGGGCTATCTGTTTCTCAAACAATTCTATCGCATCAAAATGTTGCCATTCAAGCACAACCAGCAACAAATGCTCCCGTTCATTTTGGGCAACTTTTAGCCTATGGCAAGGCAAATATTGAGGGTGGGGCGGTTGACTTTTCTTCACTGATGACGGGTGAAGAAGCTGTTTTAAAGGTTGGCAGCCTTGATGCAGGGACACTGATGACAGGTGTCGTTTCTACGGGCGGTTCAGGGGATCTTGTTTTAGATGAAAAGGGCTTTCTTTTGATTACAGCAAAAGAAGGGGTGAAGGTTGGTCAGATTGCCAGTGGTGGCAATATTGAAATTTTTGCAGGCAACGACATCTATTATGATCAGGTCATGGGCTATGGCAGTGCAAAATTGACATCGGTATCAGGAGAGATCAGTGTTGAGAATGTGCTGTCTGCTGAGGGGGATGTGAGGTTGACAGCAAACACTCTCGATTTAAGCAATAATCGTTCTCATATTTACACGCCGCAAACGCTGTATTTAATTGCAGATCATATTGATGTCTCAGAGAGCGAATTGGCTTATGGCGGTTTAGATTTTAACAGCACCAATGCCCTTGATATTCACCATGCGCGGCTACAAGCCGTGACAGATCAGGGAGGGACTGGAGATATTCTCTTTATTGCTCCAAGCGTTATGGTTGATGAGACAACTTCTGTTTTAGCAGCCAGAGATTTCGTGATCAAAACGGGGGAGCTT